>JANWXO010000138.1 GCA_025057295.1 Candidatus Binatia bacterium
GGTGCTGATCAACAGTGCCTATGGTCTGGGGGAGAGCGTCGTCAAAGGGCGAGTCGATCCCGACGAGTTCCTGGTGTTCAAGCCGACCCTCAAGCAGGGGTTTCGCGCCATCCTCAAACGCACGGTGGGAGCGAAACAGGAGAAGTTGGTGTACGCCACCCGTGGCGGCCGGTCGACCCGCATCGTGCCGGTCCCCCTGGAGGAGCGCGAGCGGTTGAGTCTGAGTGACGAGGAGGTGCTGACCCTCGCCCGCTGGGGCTGCCTCATCGAAGAGCACTACTCGCGCAAAGCTGGCCGGCCCATGCCGATGGACGTCGAGTGGGCCAAGGACGGGAGGACCGGGCAGCTCTTCATCGTGCAAGCGCGTCCGGAAACGGTCCACGCGACGGCGCAGAAGGTCACGCTCGATACTTATCGTTTGCTCGAACGCGGACCAGTCCTGCTCACCGGCAAGAGTGTGGGCGAGAAGATCGGTGCGGGGCCGGTGCGCGTCATCAGGGATGTGGGCGAGCTGCAGCAGTTCCGTCCGGGTGAGGTGCTGGTCGCCGATATGACCGATCCCGACTGGGAACCGATGATGAAGATGGCGGCGGCGATCGTGACCAATCGGGGCGGTCGGACCTGCCATGCCGCCATCGTCAGCCGCGAGCTGGGCGTGCCCTGTGTGGTGGGGACGGAGAAAGCCACGGCCGTCCTCCGCACCGGTCAGCCGGTGACCGTCTCCTGTGCCGAGGGGGAAGTGGGAGTGGTGTACGACGGCACTCTCAAATTTACCCGACAGACGGTGGACATCAGCGCTCTGCCGCGACCCCGCACAAAGATCATGCTCAACGTGGGCAATCCGGATCAGGCGTTCTCGCTGTCGTTCCTGCCCAACGATGGGGTAGGATTGGCGCGCGAGGAGTTTATTATCTCCAGCGCGATCCAGATCCACCCTCTGGCGTTGGTGCATTTCGACCGTTTGCCCGCCGGGCCGGTAAAAGAGCGTATTGCCTTCCTGACCCGGCACTATGCCGATAAGACGCAGTATTTCGTCGATCGCTTGGCTGAAGGGGTCGGACAGATCGCTGCCGCCTTCTATCCCAAAGATGTGATCGTGCGCCTGTCGGATTTCAAGACCAACGAATACGCCGGGCTCCTCGGCGGGGAGATGTTCGAGCCAAAAGAAGAAAACCCCATGCTCGGGTTTCGCGGGGCCTCGCGATACTACGACGACCGCTATCGCGAGGGGTTTCTGCTGGAGTGTCGCGCCATGAAGAAGGTGCGCGAGGAGATGGGACTGACCAATGTCACATTGATGATCCCGTTCTGCCGGACGGTGGAAGAAGGGAGGAAGGTGTTGGCGGTCATGGCCGAGGCCGGGCTGCAGCGGGGGCAGAACGGATTGGAAGTCTACGTCATGTGCGAGATTCCGGCCAACGTCATTCTCGCGGAAGAGTTTGCCGAGATTTTCGACGGCTTCTCTATCGGCTCCAACGACCTCACCCAACTCACCCTCGGTTTGGATCGCGACTCCGCCATCGTGGCTCACCTCTTCGACGAACGCAATCCAGCGGTGATGCGCCTGGTGCAGGACGTGATCCGGCGTGCGCACGCCTGTGGCCGCAAGGTCGGCATCTGTGGGCAAGCGCCCAGCGATTATCCCGAATTCGCCCGCTTCCTGGTGGCGTGTGGCATCGACAGCATTTCGCTCAATCCCGACACCGTGCTCAAGACCACGCAGGAGATTCTCGAGATGGAGCGACAGCTGGCACGGCAGCACGACACGAGGGCGCAGCAGCAGGGGTGACCGCTCGGCAGGTGTTCGTATGAATGCGCATGAAGCCATCGTGCTACCCAGCGAGATCGGTCCGGGCAAGGAGCGTGAGGTACGGACGTTATGGGCCGATCCCTGGCGCAAGCTCGTGCTCATCTGCCTGCGCCAGCACGCCCTGCTCGCCGATCACTCGGCCAGAGTCCCCATTACCATTCATGCCCTCCTCGGCCAGGGGACTCTCAACCTCGCTGGACGGGCATACCACCTGACCCCGGGCGTGATCGTCCCGGTCGATGCCCACGTCGAGCACAACGTCCAGGCCGAGCCCGAGCTCGCCATCTTGGTGACGTTCTTTCGCCGGCCTGAAACTGCAGGCGATGGCGAGACCAGTGCGCGGATCGAGTGAGGGAAAGGGAGGAGGATGTATGTGGAGAGTCGCGGTGCTGTTGCTGATGGTCGGCTGTGCGCGTAGTTCACTCCCGGCGCGCCCGGGTCTTGGGGCGACCCCCCCCTTATCGGCAGACCACTTTGCGAGCGCTCCCAGTGCAGTCGCTCCCCGACGATTCACCACTGGCGAGGTGCTCTACATTCGCCACTGCGCCGACTGTCACGGGTGGGAAGGGCGGGGCAACGGCCCGCTGAGCCAGATGTTGATCGCGCAGCCGCCGCCGTTACGGCACGTGGCGACTCAGTACAGCGAAGCGGAATTCGTAGCTCGCGTGCTGTTGGGGAAAGATCTGCGCGTTCCCTTTGCTACGCCAGCGTTCCCCAACACCGAAGAGGACGTGACCGCCCTGCTCGCCCACCTCAAACGGTTGCCGACGATTCCCTGGGAGCAAGCCGAAATGGGGGCGTCTGTCTACGACGCTCTGTGTGTGTCCTGTCATGGAATATACGGTGCCGGAGACGGTTTGCAGGCGGCAGCCTTACCGACACCCCCGCGGGACCTCGGTGCGCCATCCTATCAGCAGCAGGTGAGTGACGAGGAGTTGTGGCAGATCATCGCCAATGGCAAAGGCGCGATGCCCGGCACTGGGGATGTGCTCACACCGGATGAAATCCGTGCGGTCATCGCGTTTGTCCGCCTCCTCTCGCCCGGGTATGAACTCTACGACCGCTTTTGCGCCGCGTGCCACGGTCCAGATGGCGTACCAGATACGAGTACGCTGTCACAAGAAGTGTTGACCCCTGAGTTCGTTCCCACCCCTGTTCCCCGTTTCGATGAAGAATATTTCCGGACTCGGACGGATGACTACGTGCGAACGTGGATCCGCCACATGCTCAAAGAGAACCGCACGGTGATGCCCCATTTCTCCGGCGAGCTGAACGCGGAGGAGGTGCGGCAAATCTTCACCTATCTGCGCTCGCTGCCGCCAGAGTCGTAGAAGAGGAGGTCCGACATGCGTGTATCGTTCTATAGCCATGCGTGGATACGCACGACGGGACTGGCTGCTAGGCTGGTCGCTGTTGCGCTGTTGGTGGGTGCGAGCACTGGACTCGCACAGGAGGACGCGGTGCTGACCAATGGCAGGGAGGAGTATCGGATCTACTGCGCCAGCTGTCATGGGGAGCAGGGGAGGGGGAATGGTCCGATGGCCGACATCTTGACCGTCGTGCCGGCGGACCTGACGCAGTTGCGCCGCAAGAATGGCGGCGAGTTCCCCTTCTGGCGGGTCTATAAGATCATCGATGGGCGCGACATCGTGCGGGGGCATGGGGCCCGCAATATGCCGGTATGGGGGGCGGAGTTTCTGCGCGAAGAGGGCGGGGGCTACCTCGACGAGGATCGGGTGATCGGGCGGATCCTGGCGCTGGTCTACTACCTGCAATCCATTCAAGAACAGTAACAAAACAGCGGTGCCTGCAGCGCATGAACACCCACGACACGATCGCCTATTTCTCGATGGAAATCGGGTTGGAACCGGCGATGCCAACGTACAGCGGCGGGTTAGGGGTGCTGGCCGGCGACACCATTCGTGCCGCTGCCGACCTCAAGATTCCTCTGGTAGGGGTGACCCTCCTGCATCGCAAAGGGTATTTTTACCAGCGGCTCGATGCCCAGGGATGGCAGAGCGAAGAGCCGGTCGAATGGGTCGTCGAAGATTTTCTCACTGAGCTGCCTGCCCGCGTGACGGTCACCATCGAAGGTCGCAGGGTGCAGGTGCGCTGTTGGCGCTACACCGTCACGGGCGTGAGCGGCTTTCCTGTCCCGGTGTATTTTTTGGATACCGATCTGCCGGACAACACGGAGTGGGACCGTACCTTGACCCATTTCCTGTACGGCGGAGATCAGCGGTACCGCCTGAGCCAGGAAATCATCCTCGGCATCGGGGGCGTGCGGATGCTGCGGGCGCTCGGGTACTCCAGCATCATCCGCTTTCACATGAACGAGGGGCATTCCAGCTTGTTGACTTTGGAGTTGCTGGATGAGGAGGTCCGCGCCGCCGGCAGACAGACGGTGACCGACGACGATATCGCAGCGGTAAGACAGCGCTGTGTGTTCACCACCCACACCCCTGTGCCTGCCGGCCACGACCAGTTTCCCTTGGAGCTGGTCGACCGCGTGTTAGGCCGTCGCGAAGTGTTCGACAGGAGGGACGTGTTCTGCTGCGAAGGGCTTCTCAACATGACCTACCTCGGGCTCAACCTGAGTCACTACGTCAACGGGGTCGCGAAAAAACATGGCGAGGTATCGAGCCACTTGTTTGCTGGGTACGTGATCGACTCCATCACCAACGGAGTCCATGCAGCCACGTGGGTTTCGAGTCCCTTTCAGGCACTCTACGACCGCTACATCCCTGGCTGGAAACAGGACAACTTCAGTCTCCGGTATGCCTTGAGCATCCCCAAGCCACACGTGTGGCAGGCGCACCTGCAGGCCAAGAGACACTTGCTCGAGTATGTCAATCGCGAGACCAACGCCGGGTTGGATGTCGATGTGTGTACCCTCGGATTTGCCCGGCGCGCGACGGTCTATAAACGGGCCGATCTCCTCTTGACCGACATCGAACGGCTGCGCCATATCGCTGCCCACACCGGTCCTCTCCAAATCATCTACGCAGGAAAAGCCCATCCTCAGGATCAGGGGGGGAAAGAGGTTATCAGGCGCATCTTTCAGGCCAAGGAACGGCTCAAGCCTGACATCAAGGTGGTCTACTTGCAGAATTACGATATGGCTGTGGGCAAGTTGATGACGGCCGGCGTCGATGTGTGGCTCAACACGCCCCAGCCGCCTTTGGAGGCCTCCGGGACGAGTGGCATGAAAGCTGCCCTCAACGGCGTGCCCAGTTTGAGCGTGCTCGACGGCTGGTGGATCGAAGGGTGGATCGAAGGTGTCACGGGATGGGCGATCGGCGAAGATGGGCGCGATGGGAGCGAGAGGTCCAAGGTGGTCGCTTCCTTGTACGACAAACTCGAGCACGTGGTGTTGCCCCTGTTTTATCGCGAGCGCGAGCGTTTCCTCGAGGTCATGTTACATGCCATCGCCCTGAACGGTTCCTTCTTCAACACGCATCGCATGATGCAACAGTACGTGCTGAAGGCCTACTTTTGAACGAGTGACGGGACGAGTAGCGATGGTGTAACCCCCGGCGTTGCCACGGAGGAGAAACTGGCGGCGAGGCCGTCGAGCACGAACTGTACCGCTAATGCGGCAAGGATAATGCCGAAAACGCGGGTAATCACGTTGATACCCGTCACTCCAAGAGCGCGGGTGAGACGGCTCGCTGCCAAAAGGACGACCAGGTTCAGGAGCAGGACCCCGAGCAACACCAGCATGACCGCCACCTGACGGCTCGGCTCGCCACTCTGCCGTCCCATCAAAAGGACGGTGGAAGTCATCGCCCCTGGTCCGGCGATGAGCGGGATGGCGAGGGGAAACACGGCGATGTCGGTTTTGTGCACCGCCTCGGCTTCTTCCCCGGCGGTGGTCGCGCGCAGACCGCTGGAACGGGCGAAGACCATATCGATAGCCAGCAAAAAGAGTAGCGCTCCACCGGCGATGCGGAACGCCGACAGCGTAATCCCCAAGGAACGCAAAAACAGATCTCCGCTCACGGCGAACACCAGTAAGACGCCGGCTGCGATGGCAGTGGCTTTGATAGCCATCTGGCGCCGGAGCGTGTCGCTGTTGTCGGGCGTCAAAGCCAGAAAGAGGGGGGCGATGCCCAAAGGATCGATGATCACGAAAAAAGTGATGAAGGTGGTGAACAAGGTGTCGCTCATGGGCAGTATCTCCTAGCGGTGTGCGCTGCCGCACTCCAGGGAGAACACGGCCCGCACGATGCGCAACGACCCATGGTATATGGAGCGCATGGGGAGTGCCACACAGGGGTTGCGTTGGAGGGGGATCGTGCGCATATTCCCCTCAGCCCTTGCGCAAGCGTGCTCTCTGCGACGCGCGAGTTGTGGTGACCGTGTTTCCTGCGCGCTTCCAGAGATGTCGGATTGTAACTGCACAAAAAAAAAAGTAGAATGGCAACTCTTCGACGAAAGGAGGAAGGAGCATATGGCCCAACAGTGGGATCCGTGGCGAGAGATGGAAGCCTTGCGGCGCGAGATTGACCGTGCCTTCGAGCAGGTAGGACTGCGGTTGCCCCCGCTCTTTCGCACGGCCTTTTTGCCGGGCCGCGCAGCGCGGGAATATCCGCTCGTCAACCTCTACGAAGACAAAGACACCGTCTATGTCGAGGCGCTGGCCCCTGGTCTCGACCCTGCCTCGCTCAACGTCTCGGTCGTGCGCAACAGCGTGACGATCAGCGGGGAGAAGAAGGGGATTCCCGACTCTGCCAAACCGGATTCGGTGCACCGCGAGGAGCGCGCGGCTGGCCGCTTTACGCGGACCGTCGAGCTGCCGGCGGAGATCGACGAGAATAAGGTCCAGGCGGAGTATAAACATGGGCTGCTGTTTCTGACCTTGCCGAAGGCGGAAGCGGCTAAGCCCAAACAGATCACGGTGCAAGTCGCCTGATCTCACACGAGCGACAGCAGAGAGGAGGTCACACATTATGGCAGAGAAAACTGTAGCGACGACAAGCGGGCGTCAGGTGGCCAGTGAGCGGGAACGGACCCGGACACAGGAACGGTACGTCTCCCCTCCGGTCGATATTTACGAAACTCCCAATGAACTGGTGTTGTTGGCGGATCTCCCGGGGGTTGCGCCCGACGATCTCGAGGTCCGTTTGGAAGATGACATTCTGACCATTCGCGGCCAGGCGAAACATCTGCGGACGCAGGAGCCGGTGTATCAGGAATACGAACTGGTGAACTTTTTCCGTCAGTTCGAGCTCAGCGAGCAGATCGATCAAGGGAAAGTCTCGGCCGACCTCAAGCATGGCGTGTTGACTTTGCACCTGCCCAAGACCGAGAAAGCCAAGCCGCGGCAGATCACCGTGCAGGTGAGCTAACTTATCGAGCCGGGCACGAACCGTGCCCGGTATGCAAGGAGGCGAGGCCATGGCCCAGTGGATTCCTGACAGCTGGAAGCGCGCCCTGGTACGATTGCGGGATGACATCCAGCAGGCGCTTACCCGGTGGCTGCCGCGTTGGGGAGGCAGAGGGAAAGAGAACACCTACCAGGTACCCATCCGCTACAGCTCCCCGGTCGAGTGGATCCGGGATGATCTCCTGACCGTGTTCGACCGCTGGCTCTCGCCCTGGCGATGGGGCGATGTGGGGGATGAGACCTGGCCGTCTACGCTTGTCTTTGGGGGAGGGCCAATGGTCGATGTGGAGGAGACGGACGATGCAGTGGTGGTGCAGGCGGAGCTGCCGGGGCTGGAGAAAGAAGATTTCACGGTGGAAGTGAGCGGCAATCGATTGATCCTGCGGGGAGAAAAGCGGTACGAGACCGAAGAGCGACGGCACGGCTACTATTACACCGAGCGGAGTTATGGGGCCTTTAGCCGGGTGATTCCTCTGCCCTGCGAAGTCGAAACAGACAGAGCGACCGCCAAGTATAAAAACGGCTTGCTCCGCATTACTCTTCCCAAAACGGCACGGGCCAGGGCCAGGCGGTTTACCGTACCGGTGCGGGGGTAACCTCTTCCACCAGCACTCGGAGCAGTCAGCTGTGATCCGCCGGAACTATTATTTCATCTTAGGGGTCCTCCCTACTGAGAGTACGAGCGGGCTTCGCCGGGCGTTTCGCACTTTGGTCAAGCGATACCACCCGGAACGGGCCGGTCCCCGCGGCATGCGCCTGTTTCAGGAGATTCTCGAAGCCTACCACGTGTTGGCCGACCCATTACAGCGCTCCTCGTACGACCGCGGCCTGGCCCATGCAGAGGGATGGCCTACCCCGCGTGCGCGAGTCCAGGCCGATACGCTTCCGACCCTGCCGCAGCTCGTCATGCCGGTGCGCAGACCCACGGGAGCGCACCTCGCCTTTGCCAGTGCCCTGGCGCGCATCCTCCAGCGGTGGCGACAAGAGACCGCTGATCCACAGGCGCAGTGGGAAGCGATCGATGTACAAATCCTCCTGTCCCCCGCTGAGGCAGCTCGTGGCGGGGTCGTAGTTCTCACCGTGCCAGGCTGTACCCCGTGCCACACCTGTGGAGGGTCAGGGCGCGAAGGGAGTTGGCCGTGCGAGGTG
>JANWXO010000139.1 GCA_025057295.1 Candidatus Binatia bacterium
CAAAGAGAAACCCACCCAGGGTGGTCGAGAAGGCGCTCTGCGTATCATCGTGCAGTGGCTGCGCGAACGCTTCCCGGCACGGTAACCCTCGACGGACCGGGCAAGGCTGGCAGGGCGCTGGTGCCGGCCCCTGTGGAGCCGTGACAGCGTCGTTGCGGGAAAAGGAGAGAAGGTCATGGCGAAGCGAGTGAGTTTTGGACTGACGCTCCCGAACCGAGGTGTGGTCTTGGGAGTCACGACCGTCAAAGAGATGCTCGACCTCAGCCAAGAGGCCGAACGGTCCGGCGTGTTCGACTCGATCTGGGTGGGTGATAGCCTGGCCGCCAAGCCGCGCTTGGAAGCCCTTACCCTCCTTTCCGCGATCGCTGCGCGTACCGAGCGCGTCACGTTGGGGCCGGCGTGCTTGGCCAGCTTTCCTCTCCGCCATCCGATTGTGTTTGCCTATCAGTGGGCGAGCTTCGATGTCATCTGTGGGGGACGATCCATTCTGGTCGTTTGTCAAGGAGGGCGCGGCCAGGGGGCTGGGGACTCGGAGATGGAGTGGGCAGCGATGGGGTTGGATCTCTCCGAGCGGGCGCATAGGATGGAGGAGGGGATCGAGATTCTGCGCAAACTCTGGGCGGGCAACAACGTCAGCCATCAGGGACGTTTCTACCAGTTCGCCAATCTTACCATTGAACCCAAACCGATCCAGCAGCCCTGCCCGATTTGGATTGCCAATAACCCCCACATCTTCGGCGCGTCTGAGAAGTTGCTGGATCGCATTGCCCAGCGCGTGGCACGCCTGGCCGATGGTTGGCAAACAACCTTCGTCACGCCTGAGGGGTTTCGGCTGGCATGGGAACGCATCGAACGTCAGGCTACGGCGATCGGCAGGGATGTGAGCCGCATGCCGCGGTGCCTCTATTATAATTGCCACATTAACGAGGATCGGGCGGTCGCCCTGCAGGAGGCCAAAGAGTTTCTTGACGCTTACTACACCACCAGCTTTACTGCAGAGCAACTCAACGTTTGGGTGGCGATGGGCAGCCCGCAAGAATGCATCACCGCCATTCAGCGCTTTGTCGAGGCCGGGGCTGATAGCATTTGCGTGCGCTTTCCCGCACGTCAGCAATTCCGGCAGTTTGAACGCTTCGTGCAAGAAGTGGCACCGGCTTTCCAGTAGCGGTTCTCTTGACGGAACCACGGGACGTGGCATACAGTGCCGGGGCGTTGGGTTCTAGGGTGAGAAGGCGCAGCAGATCGATGTTTCAGGAGGTGTCTCATGGGTGCAGCCGAGAATAAGCAGCTTATTCAAAATATGTTTGCTGAGCTGTCTAAGGGGAATGCCGAGGCGTTTCTGAACGCCATGGCCGATGACGTCCGTTTCACCATCATCGGCACGACCAAGTATTCTGGCACGTGCAACGGCAAGCAAGAACTTATCGAAAAGGTGCTCAAACCGCTCACCGCACAGCTGGAAGGCGGGATCGCGATTACCCCGGAAAACTTTATCGCTGAGGGCGACTATGTGGTGATGCAGGCGCGCGGAAAGGCGACGACAAAAACCGGGAAGCCGTACAATAATACCTACTGCCAAGTTTTTCGCGTAGCTAATGGCAAGGTGCAGGAGGTCACCGAATACCTCGACACCGAGCTCGTCACGGCAGCGTTCGGCAAATAGAACCTGGCTCTGATGCCGTTTCTTGCGGGGGCGTTGAGAGTACCGCGCACAGGTGCAAGTTCAGCGGGGACGTCCTTTCCCAGTGAGGGATACCCTTGTCCTCTTGGGATGTCGTCAGCCTCGGGGGGAGCGCTGTCGCTCGGCTTCCGCAGAGGGGTGTGTGGCGGTGTGTCGACGGAGGAGCTATGACTCCTGATCGCAGGACACTCATTGGGAGAGTCTTTCCGCCAGTGAAATATGTGATCAGCGAAGAGGATATTCGCATCTACCTGCCGGTGGCTGGTGAGACGCATCCGGCATTTCTGAGCGACGACGGGGCGCGTGCTGCCGGCTATGAACGTCGCGTCATTCCCCCGTCGTTTGCGCCCTATATCGCTGTCCTCGGCTTGCTACGCTCGTTCGACTGGGAAAAAGATTTTGCTCTTGACTACAAGACCGGTACTGCGATGTTCGGCGAGCAGGAGTTGGAATATTACCGTCCCCTCTATGTGGGTGAAACCTTGACGATCCAGGGGGAAGTTGCCGACGTCTACGAAAAACAGGGAAAGCGGGTGTTTGACGTTGCCCAGGTGCGCTTTACTGCCATCGATGAGCGTGGCGTGCTCGTGTTCCGTGGCGTGCAGTCCTATATTCTCTTCAAGTGAGACATGCCGATGGAGCAGCGTCCGAAAGCCTACTTTGAAGAAGTGTATGAAGGGATGGACTTGCCGCCCGCGACGTATGGGCCGATGGATCGGTATGCGTACATCCCGATCGCCATCATTTTGCGCGACACTAACCCGTTGCATCTTGACCGCGTGTATGCGCGCGAACGCGGCCTGCCTGACGTGGTGCAACAGGGACCGCTGAATGAAACCTATCTTTATCGTTTCCTCACCGACTGGCTGCATCGTCCCTGGGACTTGCGCAGGACAAAAGTCCGTTTTGTCGCCAATGTGTTCCCTGACGATGTATTGACCTGCCGCGGCACGGTCACACGCAAGTACCACGCAGACGGCGAACCACGCATCGACTGTCAGATCTGGCAGGAGAACCAAAAGGGCGAAAAGATCCTAGTGGGCGAGGCGACGTGTACTCTGCCGACGCGCGAGGGGACCGGCGGCGGTGGTTGAAGATCACCAAGCGTGGCTGCGAGAGGAGAAAAGGCGGCTGCGTGCCCTCCTGCGGGAGCACAGGCGCCAGCTTTCTGCTGCTGCTGTGATGGAGAAGAGCAGCTGCATTCTCGCGCGGCTGCGCACCCTTGCACCCTGTGTGGATGCCTCCATCCTCGTGCTCTACAGCGCGGACGACAACGAGGTGCAGACCGAGGCGATCTGGCAGGAGGCAGCGGCTCAGGGCAAGACAGTGTATTATCCCCGCATTACCGTTGACTTAGCAGACCTGGAATTTGTACGCCGCTTTCCTGGTGAGCGGCTCATACCGGGAGCCTTTGGGATTCTCGTTCCCCCGGGGGAAGAGCTGCTCACCAGGCTACAAGCAAGGGATGTGGTGCTGACTCCGGGGGTTGGCTTCGATGTGGAGGGAGGGCGCCTAGGACGCGGCCGGGGGTATTACGACCGTGCTTTTCGTGGCGTCCTGGCTCCAGCCGTGCGTGTCGCTCTGGCGTACGACTTTCAGGTGCTCCCCCGCGTTCCGAGCGGACCTACAGATGAGAAGGTGCACTTCCTGGTGACCGAAACCCGTCTTATCGTTTGTCGTTCGTGAGGGCGTGAAGCCTTATGAGAGAACATGCTTGATTGACAGTAGCTTCTACAGCGTATACTTTTCTCATCGCTGTTGAAATAGTAGGCAGACCGGCGGTGCAGGCGAAAACGTTGCTACGCGAGCAGGCCCGGGCCAGTGTCCGTCAGGCGATCCTGGACGCCGCACGGGTGTTGTTTGCGAAAGAGGGGTACGCGGGACTATCGATGCGCCGTCTGGCCGAGAGCATCGGATACACGCCACGGACCATTTACTTCTATTTCGCCGATAAAGACGACCTGCTGTCTGAATTGATCGAGGAGGACGTCGGGCGATTGGCAGATCGGCTCGAGGAGGTGGCTGCGGAGTACTCGGATGCAGGGGAACGTCTCGAGGCGGTGGCGTTAGCGTACGTAGCATTTGGGCTGGAGAATCCTCATGCGTATGAAGCAGCGTTTATGCTTCGCCACCACCCGCTGACGCGTGAAGCTGCCACCCGGAAGGCGCACGTGCAGGGACAGCGGCTGCTAGCGGTGTTGACGCGGGTGGTCGCTGAGTCGGGCCGGGTGACTCCAGAGGCGGATTTGCCACTGGTGGTGCAAGCCCTGCGCTGCGCGCTGCACGGGGTCGTCTCCATGCATTTGTTACGCCGGCACAGCACCGAGGTTTCGTGGGAGGCGTTGGTGCGGTATCTCGTCGCCGGCGTTGTCGGTCGCAGGCGTATCAGTTGAAGAGAGAGTCAATCCGTGTCTGCCAGAGTTCTACCAGGGAGGATATCGTTCATGCATCGTGTTTTGTGTCGGCAATGGGGCTGCGGGGTAGCGCGTCGGGCGCTGCTCTGTTTAGGAGTCTTCCTGCTACTGAGTGTCGTGCGGGGGGGCCCTGTTTCTGCCGACGACCAGAGCTACCAGGCCTTACGTGAGTGGATTGAACAGTACCGCACGGTACCCCCACAGTTCACCCCAGGGCAAGTACTGACAGAGAAAGACCGTGCGGTTCTCGAGCCCTTTATCCCGCGGTCGGCCTGGCCATACTACTTTTTTGACGGCATGGAGATGGAGATCGCGCCGACCGGCCACTATCCTCCCCCTCCTGACTGGGGCAAGAGGGTCCGGACCGGGTACACGTTAGATGAGAATGGCGTGCTCGTGGGGTTTACCGGGGGGGGATTCCCGTTTCCCGAAATTGCCCCAGATGATCCGCAAGCGGCGGTAAAGGTGATCTGGAACATGCTCTGGCGGCCAGGGACGCAGGATTTCGTCATGCCCATGGTTGCGTGGTCGCGAGGTGTCAACGGCCAGCTGGATCGTGTCTATCAGTTTGTCTCGATCAGTGCGGAGTATGCCCGCGGAGACTACTGCTTGGTCCCTGGCTACGAAGAGGTGCGGGGGAAGTCGTTGATGGAGTTTCGTTCCCCGCGTGACATGGCGGGGGCAAAAAATCTTTCCGTGACCTATGTCGATCACTACAAAGAGGATAGCGGCTGGCTATATATACCGTCACAGCGCAAGCCGCGGCGTACCCTTGCCTCCGAGCGCACCAGCGAGGTGATGGGAATGGATTTTACCCGCGAGGATCAGATGGGGTTTGGCGGCAAGGTGTACGAGCACCGCTGGACGTATTTGGGCAAGAAGCATGTCCTCGCCACCATCAACGTGCGGGATAACCCTGAGGCCGGGGGACCCCATCTGTGGGTGCCACAGAAGGCCCGTTGGGAGGTGCGTGAGTGCCATGTATTGTTGATCGACCCCAAGAGCGAGACCCATCCGTACAGTCACAAGATTCTGTTTATCGATGCCGAGACGTTTTGGACGCACTGGATGTTTGCCTTTGATCGTCGCGAGCAGCTCCTGCGTCTCAGCCAGCATTTTCTCAAGTACTCCGAGAGCTACGCACACGAGACGCCGCAGCAAGCACCCTATATGGTGCTCGACTTCTCCAGTAACCTGGGCTGGAACGTCTTTCTGCACCTGGGGGAGACCGATATCAACGCGCAGAAGCCACATGCCACGTTTACCCATTGTTATGTGGCCAAGAAAGACCTCTCTTCTGGGCGGGCGAAACAATTTTACTCGGTACGGAATATGGTCAGTGGCCGCCGCTAGAAGTTGACGGCAATCTTCAAGGAGCCTTTCGTATGGCCTGTTCGCGCAACGTCCTTTTCGCTGTGCTGGGTGTTGTCCTGATGAGCCCTCTCCCTTCGTGGGGGGTCATCGCGCTGCGGCACGATCTGGAGATCGAGGGGTTTCTCGAGGCGAAGAACATCCTGCGCACTCCCATGTTTCGCGATGCCAAGTTCATCATGCAGCGCAACACCGCTCAGATCGAGGGCAAATATTATTTTCTGCGCGAAGGGCGAGCGTTCGGTCGCTTCTCCACTGGTCCGCTGGAGGAAGCGTCCCTGACGGTCATCGGTCGAGGCGTGTACGACTCCATCTATGATATCGGTGAGGCGCTCAGCGAGAAGTTTACCTATGAAGAACGGTTACAGCGCAAGTTTGAGTATAAGCTGCGTGAAATCTACACCGATATGGCCATTCCTCCTTTTGCGTTGCGGATCGGACGCCAGCAGGTGGTTTGGGGTGAGACCGACAACTTCCGGGCGCTCGACGTGATCAACCCGCTGGACCTGCGCTGGCACTGGAGCCGCGAGTCTTGGGAGGATATTCGCATCCCCTTATGGATGGTACGGGCGATCTACGACATTGGGAAGTTCGGACCGATCGAAGAGTCCTTCGTTGAGACCATCTGGATCCCGTGGGATTTTCAGCGTACCAAAATCACCACCGACCCGCGCCGACCGTGGGCGTTCATTGGTGACGGACTGCGGACGGTGGCCAACTCGGCGATCATCGGTGGCCAGCTCTACGATCTCCGCCCGCAGCGGATCGATCGCAAACCTGATCGATCGCTGGAAAGCAGCCAGGCCGGGATTCGTTTCAAGGGGATCTGGGGCGGGATCGATTTCAGCCTCAATTACCTCTATCTCCTGTCGGCCGATACCGGGGTGAAAGTGCGACGGGATTTATCCCGTCTCGATCCTACACCCACTGCGAGCGGAGCGGCGGGGACGTTGTACTCCGTGATCAATACCGTCAACCCGCGCTCCCACGTGATGGGGATCGCTGCCAATTACTCTGAAGAACGGTACACCCAAGCGGTGTTTCGGGTCGAAGCTGCTTTGACGACGGGTGTCCCAGTCCGGCTGGCTCCTGGGGCCTCGCGACGCTTAGACCCGGACAACAACAGCTTTGACACAGCACGCCGCTCGGTGCTGATGCTCGCCTTCGATCGGCCGACGTGGATTCGACCGCTCAATAAAATTCGCACCTTCTTTCTCACCTCGCAGATCTTCTGGCGGCACTACTGGGACTACAGCCGCCTCTACCGCGGGACATCTTCGGTCGTACGTGCGGTCGTCGATGGGCGTGTGATACCGGGACGCTTCATCAGTTTCAGCCGCGACCGCGTGGAGCAGGATGAGATTGTGATCACTTTTGCCGCTTCGACCAGCTACGGGGCCGGCGGACTATGGCAGCCCTTGTTCGTTTTTGCTTTTGACCCACTCTCTACCGGAGCCTACAATCGACTCTCTCTCGACTATCTCTTTTCTAATCATATCGTGTTACGTCTCACCCAGGATTTTTATTGGCGCGTCAGTGGCCACGACCCCGGTCCCTGGTCGATTGGTGACCTCTTTGGCCGCCCACGCGATAGTCGTCACGAAACTATTTTCAGTATCATCTTCCAATTCTAGTCGTCGGTCCGCGTCGATTGACAACGGGCTGGGCTTGTGGCACGGTAGCGTGTGCAATGTTGACTGAACGTTCAATCCCCAAGGAGGGCGGCTCATGGCTACGTATGACGTTATTATCCAGGGGGGTACGGTTGTCGATGGAACCCGCACCCCGCGTTACGCTGCTGATGTCGGTATTAAGAATGGCAAGATTGTAACCATTGCACGGGGCCAGCGCCTCAACCCGTCTGATGCCAAGACCGTGCTGGACGCGCACGGGCTCTATGTGGTGCCGGGGTTTGTGGACCTGCACACCCACTATGACGCCCAGATCAACTGGGATCCCTACTGTACGCTGTCGGGCTGGCATGGGGTGACATCGATCGTGGTCGGCAACTGTGGGTTCGGCTTCGCGCCGGTGAAACCGGAGCTGCGCGACCGGGCGATGTTGACCATGTCCCGCGTCGAGGCCATTCCCTTCGAGTCCATGAAAGCCGGGATGAAGTGGGAATGGGTGACCTTCCCTGAATGGCTCGACTTTCTCGATCGCACTCCCAAAGGCCTGAACGTGCTGAGCTATGTTCCCATTGCGCCGATCATGATTTGGGTCATGGGGTTGGAAGCGGCCAAGAGCCGGCCTGCAACCGAGAAAGAGCGGCGCGAGATGCAACGGCTGTTGGACGAGTCGATGGATGCTGGTGGCTGTGGGTTCTCGTGTCAGCGTCTCGGCAATGGGTTCATCTCGGTGCAGCGCGACTATGACGGCACTCCTATGGTGACCGACACCATGGCGGAAGAAGACCTCTTGGCCTTTGCCGAGGTGTTAGGTCGCCGCAAAGAAGGCTTCATCCAGCTCACGCAGGCCAGTGAGGACTTCAAGGCTGACATGCGGCTCTACGAACGTCTGGCGGAGATTTCTGGCCGGCCGGTGCTGTTTAACGCCACAGCGGTGCGTGACGACCGTCCCGCCCTGCACCGCCGGACCTTACGCTATATTGCGGATGCCAACCGACGTGGACTCACCATTTACAACCAAACGGCCACTATTCGTCAAGGGTTCGTGTTTACCTTCGAGGATTGGAACCTCTTCGATGGCAGCGATGTCTGGCGTGAAGTGACCCTCGGGACCCCAGCAGAGCGCTTACAGAAGATGAAGAATCCGGCGCTGCGGCAAGCGCTCGTGGCGGAGTACGATTCTG
>JANWXO010000013.1 GCA_025057295.1 Candidatus Binatia bacterium
ATGACACACCCCGTTGGCAGCGATTTTGACTCGTACCTCCCCAGCCCGGGGGGGATCGAGGTCTACTTCTTCGACTTTCAAGGGGGTTTTGAGTTCGTACAGGACCGCGGCTTTCATACCTGTTCCTCCTTGGTTCCGTTCTTGAGAAACTCGCTGTTCAGGATGACGTCCGAAGCGGTGTGAGGATCGAGCTTGCCTTCGCTCACCTCCGCAAACAGCCGTGCCAGAGTGACATTGGTCTGCACTCGTGCCGTCAAGCGTCGGCGGACCTCGTGCTCGACGCGCGAGAGTAGCTCTTCTCGACGTCGGGCTTTGCGCCGGCGGTCCAATTCCCCTGAAGCGAGCAGAAAGCGATGGTGTGACTCGATCGCGTCGAACAACTCTTTGAGGCCGATACTGTTGACCGCTTGGGTGGCCAGAACGGGAATCCGCCACTGTGGCTGTGCTGGCTCGCGCGGGGGGTGATTGCTGTACTTGAGTTCCAACATCAGCGTCAGCTCGGTGAGCATACGTTGGGCGCCGTCCCGATCGGCTTTGTTCACGACAAAGATATCGGCGATCTCCATCAGGCCGGCTTTCATCACCTGCACCCCGTCGCCCGCCTCCGGCACGAGGATCACTACTACTGTATCAGTGGCTCCCATCACATCCAGTTCGGTTTGTCCAACTCCGACGGTTTCCACCAAGATGTAATCCCGTCCGAAGGCGTCAAGCAGCTTCATGACATCGGTGGTTGCTCGTGCCAGGCCGCCGTGGCTCCCCCGCGTCGCCATGCTGCGGATAAACACGCCACGATCGAGATAATGTTGGGTCATACGGATGCGGTCCCCGAGCAACGCTCCGCCGGAGAACGGGCTGGAGGGGTCGATGGCCACAATGCCGACCGTCTTGCCAGCTTTGCGCATCAAGGCAGCGAGGCAATCGACGATACTCGATTTTCCTGCGCCCGGGGGACCGGTAATACCAATGGTAAAGGCGTGACCGAGTCGCGGGCCGATCGCGGCCAGGATGGGAGCGACTTCAGCGCCCTCGCGCTCGACCAGGGTGATCAAACGGGCCAGGGCCACTTCGTCCCCGGCAGACATTTTTTCCAGTAACTGTGCGAGTGTGTGCTTCATGGAGCGGGGTGTTTCTCCTTGCCCCTGTCTTAACAGATCACACGTTCTTCTTTAAGGCGGGCAATCTCTGCGCTCGATAAACCCAGCAACCCGCCGAATATCTCGTCGTTGTGCTGTCCGAGACGTGGGGCGGGAGTATACTGCAGCGCCTCTTGCGGCAGAGCACTATACAGACCAGGAATCCCTGCTGCCAGGACCGTTCCGCTGACGGGATGATCGATGAGCAGGGTATAGCGCCGGTGCTGAAACTGGGGGTCGTTGCACAGCCCCTCTGTATTATAGACCGGGGTCGCTGCCACTCCTGCAGCCTGCAGGGTGTGCATCACCTCCAGGGGAGAACGCTGACTGGTCCAAGCCTCGATCAGGGTATCCAATACCTCTTCATTGGCTTTGCGCTGCTGACGATCGACAAACCGGGGATCGGTGAGCCACTCTGGATGACCAAGGGTCTGGCAGAGCGCACGCCACTCTTCTTCACTATTGACTGCAATGGCAGCCCACTGGTCGTTGCCAGCGCAGCGGTAGACGTTATGAGGCACCATCCAGTCGTCGCGGTTGCCTCTGCGGCCGCGGTCGCGGCCGTTCATGTTGAAGTCGGCGAACGCCTCGGGCAGCATGCTCATGACAACCTCTGCCATGGCAAGATCGATGTACTGCCCTTTCCCCGTGCGCCGGCGGTAGTGGAGCGCGCTCATGATGGCGAATGCCATCACCACCCCGATCATAAAATCTGGCCAAGTACCACCTAGGCCGCTGGGCGCACCGCCAGGGTAACCAGTCAGGTGACACATCCCTGCATAAGCTTGGGTGTGCGGTCCCCACCCCACACACTGACTCTCAGGCCCGGACTGACCAAGGGGGGTGCCCGACAGCATGATGAGATCTGGTTTGATGCGGCAGAGATCGTCGTAGCCGAGTCCCCATTTTTTCATGTTGCCGACGGTGAAGTTTTCCGTCACCACGTCACAGTGGCGGACCAGTTCCTTCGCCAGCGCCACTCCTTTCGGATGGTTGAGGTTCAGCGTGATGCTCTTCTTTCCGAAGTTCAGGGTGTTGAAATATGGTGAGCCATCGAGGTCGATCGGCTTGCCCGGGGGATGCCCAATGAGCCGGATCAAGTCAGGCCGTTGCGCAGATTCGATTTTGATCACTTCTGCGCCCATCACGCCGAGCCAGGCGGTGCCGTGGGGCACGGCGAGGATCCACCCGAAGTCGGCAACGCGGACGCCTGTAAGCGGAAGTTGGGTCATAGGGGAACCTCCATAATAAAGTGCTCACGCCGAAGGGGGTGGAGGAGAACGCGACAAGTCAGCCTTGCCGCACTCCAGCCTCAGACGGCAACACGTGCTGCATCTTATATGACTCCTTCCTGTTGTAACCGTGCCATGTCTGCTGGACTGAGACCTAAAGCACTGTAGACTTCCGCGTTATGCTGGCCTAACCGAGGCGCAGGGCGGCGGAGGCTCCAGGGAGTGAGCGACATTTTGAACGGGGGCCCAGGGAGAGGCACCGCCCCTGCACCAGGGATCTCTTGGGGGACAAAAAATTGGCGTGCGTGGAACTGCGGCGTGGCCATCACTTCGGCGAGATCCTGTACCGGAAAGACCGGGAGGTGTAACGCTTGTCCGCGCTGATAGATCTCCCGGCGGTCATGCTCTTTCAGCCAACTTTCCAGCAGAGACTTGATGACGTCGGCGTGCATCAGACGGCCGAGGGGGCTTTTGAAGAGCTCGTCTTCCATCCAGTCAGGATGGCCCAGGAGCGCTTTGAGCGCCTCCCAGTGTTTATCGGTGAGCGCGAGGATAGCTACGTAGCCATCTCGGCACGGCCACACCCACGGCAGGCCCCACTCCTGGCGTCGAGAGAGGCGCTGGCGGTTCGGGCCATCCGGTGGCTCGGCATAATAGAATGGATAGTTGGGGCGGATCATGTTGGCGACCGCTTCGATGGCGGCTTGATCGATGAATTGCCCCTCGCCGGTGAGATGGCGCCAATGGACCGCGCACATGATTGCGGCCGCGGTAGTCCAACCAGTCAAAAAATCCGCTTGTTCACCCGCAGCTTTCAGCGGGGGCTGGGTTGCTGGGTCGGTGACTTGGTTAAAGGGAGTTTCGTATCCCACCACGCCGAAGTGGTAGCAGTTGAGGTCGTACGCCTTGTAATCTTTGTATGGACCGCTCTGGCCAAAAGGGGAAATGGCTGCCATGATGAGACGTGGATTGAGTGCCCGCAGCTGCTCATAGCCGAGACCCAAGGCGGCCAGTGTGCCTGGTGGCTGGGCCTCGACCACAATATCTGTGTCTTTCACCAACGCCCGGAAGAGCTCCGCGCCCGCAGGTTGGTGGATGTCGAGAGTGATCCCGCGCTTGTTGGTGTTGAGATACAGGAACAGAGCGCTCCGGTCTGGGTGGGGCTCGTCGTGGGGAAAGGGACCCCGTTGCCGCGCCGGATCCCCGTTGCCCGGTTTTTCGATCTTGATCACTTCTGCCCCGAGATCCGCCATCACCTTGGTACAGAACGGTCCGGCGACCATCTCGGCCAGCTCGACGATCTTGAGATCACTCAAGGCGCCTTCAGACACGGGACACCTCCTTTGCCAGGCTAGGTGCTACGAGAGGATTTATATACCCCGCTGAGAGAGACCATGTCAAAGTATACCGCCCTTTGCTATGCTACTGTGGGAGTGAAGCACGGCACCCCACGTGGGTGTGGGTACAGCAGTGGTATCTCGTCGTGAGGGAGATGGCTATGGAATGGGACACCTTGCGGTTCGAGCAGAATGCCCGGGTTGGTTTTCTGATTCTCGATCGTCCTGCCTCGCTCAACGCGGTCAATGAGCAACTCATTGTCGATCTAGAGGAGGCATGTCGGGCAATTCAGGCTGCACCCGACCTGCGTGTCGTCGTCCTCAAGGGCGAAGGACGGGCGTTCTGTTCCGGCATGGACCTGCGGGCAGCGGTGAACCGTCCGGCGACCGCTGAGACTCTGCGAGCGGTGTGGGCACCGTGGGTGCGCGCTCTCGAGATTTTCGAGCGTCTCGACCAATTGACGATCGCCTCGATTCATGGTGCCTGCCTCGGAGCTGGGTTGGAGCTGGCGCTGGCTTGTGATTTTCGCATCGCCGCCCACACCGCCTTCTTTGCTCTGCCCCAAGTGCTTTACGGTGCACCTCCTGATGCGGCGCCCAGTTACCGGCTAGCGCAAATGATCGGTCTGGCCAAAGCCAAAGAGATCATCATTTTAGGGGAGCGTTTCACCGCCAGCCAGGCGGAACGCTGGGGACTGCTGACAAGGGTCGTAGAAGCGGAAAAGCTCGACGCCGAAACCGCTAAACTGGCTGCGCGATGCTTGGAGGTCGGTGGGAGAGCCGCTGCCGTGGCTAAACGCCTCTTGCGGGAGTCGTGGAAGTTGGACGACCAGGCATTAGCAGCGGCCATCGATCGTGCCCGTGTCGAAGCCCTAGAAGCTGAGGACTTCCGTGAATCCATGCGTCTCTATCGCGAACAGCGTCAGCCGCGTGTCTGACACCAGTGCGGGTCTGAGACGTTCCGTGGCGTTCTGACTTCCTGTTGCTTCCTTCCCATGCGTGACGTAACCCTCCGTTTCATCGATGCGCTTCGCACCGCCGGGCTGCGTATCTCTGTGGGTGAGAGTATCGATGCCGTGCGAGCCGTTGCCGCCGTTGGCATCGAACGTGAGCCGCTGCGCGAAGCACTGGCGGCAAGCCTGGTGAAGGATGAAGCCGACCGACCGCTTTTCGAAGCGACGTTCGCACGGTTTTTTGCCACGCCAGGCGCTCGGCGCAAAGGTACGCCTCGGGGGCACCTCAGTGCCGGTGTAGAGCAGCGGCCACACCCCGACGGTCTGGCGCACTTGCTAGACCGCCCGCCAGCGCAACGGCGCGAGGATACGCAACCGAGTCGCCAGCGACAACCGCACCAGGGGAGAGACTTGCAACTAGAACAAGAACAGCCGGGAGGCGCACAGGAGGAAGACGCCGATGGAGAGCGAGAGGGAGGAGGAACAGACCTCACGCCCAGTTCCCGCTCCCTCGCTGCGTTGCTCACCCGCAGAGCGCTCCTCGACAAGCCCTTTAAAGCCTTTGGCCCCCGTGATGTCGAAGCTGCAAAGGAGTTGGTAGAGGAATTGGCCCGGCGGTTGCACGTTGTCCTCAGCCGTCGCTACAAACGGAGGAAGCGTGGACGGTTAGACTTCCGCCGTACGATCCGCGCCTCTCTTGCCTACGGCGGAGTACCGGTTGACGTCCAGTGGCGGGGGCGGCGGCCCGGGAAACGGGACCTCATTGCTCTGTGTGACCTCTCTGGGTCCGTTGCACTGGTGGCGGATTTTCTGCTCGCTCTCCTGGCTCCGGCGCGCGCCTATTTCCGCCGCGTCCGCACCTTTGCCTACGTCGATCGGTTTTGCGAGATCTCGTTTGAACATGGCTATGTTGTCCCGCACGGCGAACTCGACCTGTACGCTGCGTCCGACTTTGGGCGGGTGCTGCAGCAATTCTGGCAGGAACAGGCAGCGCTGCTCACGCGGAACACGTTGGTCCTCATTTTGGGAGACGCCCGCAACAACCGCCGCCCACCCCGCGCGGATCTCCTGGTACGCTTGCGCCATCAGGTAAGAGAGGTGGTCTGGCTGAACCCTGAGCCGCACGAGCGGTGGAATACGGGGGATAGCGTGATCAGACTCTATACGCCGGCCTGTGACAGGGTGTTGGCGTGCAGCAATCTGCGCGAGCTGCTCGGGGCGTTGCGGCGCTGTGTATAAATCGTCCAGAGGTGCAACGCCTCTCCCTGCCTTGTCTCGAGAGCGGGGATTTGGTAGGTTCGGCCAACAGTTTTTGCATCGTCGATGGTTTGGCTGCGGAGAGAAGAGACCCCTGGACCTCGGTGGACGAGAGGTCCAGGGCTTTTTTATGTCCGTAAGGAGGAGAGAAGGGTATGCGACTGTATGTTGGCAATCTGCCGTTCAGTACGACGACCGCAGAGTTAGAGAGCTTGTTCGGACAGGCGGGTGCAGTCACCGCGGTCGACATTATCACCGATAAGTTTTCCGGACGTTCGCGGGGGTTCGGTTTTGTGGAGATGCCCAACGCGCGGGAAGCACAGGACGCAATCCAACGCTTTAACGGGTACGAGCTCCAAGGACGACCCCTCACGGTCAATGAGGCGAAGCCGATGGAACAGCGCGCTGGCGGGACGCGACGTTCGGGAGGCGAACGGGCAGGTCGCGAAGGAGCGGTGCAGCGGCAACGCTCGTGAGCCTTTTCTCCACAGGCGCAGGACTCCTCTGCCCTTGCCCGATACAGAGGAATCCCCTGCGCTTGCTCCATCAGGACCTTTGCTGACCTCCTCCTCCCCGTCTTGGGGCCACCGCCTGACGAGGGAGAGGCCTCCATTACACAATATGGTACTTCTGCGCTAGTTGTGTGGCTTCGGTGGCGCCGATGAAGGTGTTAAACTCTTCCCATGACGGCGTGCGTTGGGCGTAGTCGGCGACTGTCCCTGTCGCTTTCAATTCCTTGAGCATGTCACGAACAGCTTTATAGGCAATGAACAAAGACTGTACGGGGTAGATGGCGATTTTGAGCCCTGCCCGTTCGAGTTCACCTGCGGGCGTATCGAGCACGACGTTGAGTAGCGGCTTGGGCAGGGCATCGACCACGCGTCGCGTGTCTTTCGGGCGCAGGTAGGGCAAGAAGAGCACGTCCGCCCCCGCCTCCGCATAGGCGTGCGCCCGGTCCAGGGCGTCGTCCAGCGAAGTGACGCCGATGGCGTCGGAACGAGCAATGATGACGAAGTCCGGGTCTGTCCGAGCGTCAACCGCCGCCTTGATCTTGTCCACCGCCTGGGCTTTGGGGAAGAGGCGGTCACGGTGGCCGACGAAATGTTTTCCTGGTACGAGGTCTTCGATATGGACGGCGGCTAAGCCGGCCTGCTCGGCTAGACGGATGGTTCGTCTCACGTTCAGCGGCGTTCCACCCCCATCGTCCACATCGGCGAGAATCGGAATAGTCACCGCTGCAGCCACGTTGCGGGCGTTTGCCAGGAGTTCGGTCATGGTGATCAGCGAATGATCGGGAAGGCCGAGCATGCTGGCTGAGGTGGCGAAACCACCGAGGTAGACCGCTTGGAATCCCTCGGCCTCGACGATCCGTGCGGTCATCACATCATGTGCTCCTGGTGCGATGAGCATGCCTGGTGCTCCTAACAGTTGACGCAGTCTAGTCGTTGTCCTCATTGGAGAAGCCCTCCTTTGTCTGAGTTTCTCTGTGACGTAAGCGCTCACAACGCCTGAGCCGCGACGAGGCAGGGACCGATATATGCCTCTTCCGCACTCCTACACGCCGCCTGCCGCTGCTCTCGCTCCGGGTACAAGATCGCCACGATTTGCCCCACGGCGCCGTAACAGTCCATCTTCAGCGGCGCCGGGAGGCGGCGGCAGAGAGCGAGACCCCGCTGCGGATCGGCAAGGGATAGGACAAAGTCCTTCGCCGCTCCGACGAAACAATGGCGCGCTGCATCCTCGGGACCTCGCTGGCACAATTCCGCCACCTTCTCTGCGTCCCGCAGCGTGTAACCGCTGATGTCGCGTCCGAGACTTTGGTAACACACCGAGACCAGCTCTGCTGGCGCCTTGCGGCATTCATGAAACGCCTGGGCGAAATCGTGGTTGGTAAACATGAGAATGGCGGAGGACTGCATCGAATAACAGGCGTGCTGGTAGCGCTTGTCCACTGCGGTGCAGGGGTACAGCGGGTCTTGGGGATTGAGCCAACGCGCATGAGTGTGTCCATGATGGGAGTGTTGGACAGCGACGATATTTTCCATGAACACCCCGCCGTAACAGGCGTGCCGGTCCCAGGGGGTGGGGAGGGCATCGCAGAGCGCTAGCGCCGACGGCACCTCGTGATGGAGATACATCATCAGCCCATGGCCGAGGCCGTGCAGACATTGGTAGTGCAAGAAGCGGGATGGTGTCGTGTCGATCTTCGCGCCGCAGAGGTCAGCAACATGGCGTGGCTCAACCTGCGGCAGGCTGCGGAAGTACCCTTCCAGAACTCCATGGTAGCAACCGGACCAGAAGATATCGCGGCAGTGAGAAAAGGCGATGCCGACATCTTGGTAGTGAGTGAACGCCGTGCGCCCGAGGTGGTGGGCGTAGGGGTGGGCGTCCCGCAGGACCTCCGGATCTTGGGCGGCAAACCGTTCCAGCGCAGTCAACGCTCGTGCCAGCCCCTGGGAGTGCAGGATGTACTCCAAGCGTCGTTGATAACAGCGTGTTTTTTCCTCTCCTGCCTGTCGCCAGCAGGCGATCGTCGCCGATGAGGGATGCTGGTGGTCGTCGGCAGGCGAAGCAGACGAGGTGATCAGCAGAACGATGCTCAAGACTACGGTGACAATCGCCATGGTATGACTCCTCAGCACGAGTGTAGGATCAACTGGCTGCACCGTTGGATTTGGGACTGGTCCACCCCTGCAGATGCTCCCGCAAGCACTGCGCGGTGTACGAGTGCTGCCCGTGTTGCAGCAGCTCTTGCGGGGAGCCACACGCAACGACATAGCCGCCTTTGTCTCCTCCTTCAGGCCCGAGGTCAATGATGTAGTCGGCTTCCTTGATGATGTCGAGGTTGTGCTCAACCATCACGACTGTGTTGCCTTTATCCACCAGGCGATGGAGGGTCCGGCTGAGTCGCTCGATGTCGGCGAAGTGCAAACCCGTAGTCGGCTCGTCCAGCACGTAGAGAGTCCTCCCGCGTGATTCCTTGGCCAGTTCGTACGCCAGTTTAATCCGCTGTGCCTCGCCTCCAGACAGGGTGTTACTCGCTTGCCCGAGGGTAAGGTACCCCAAACCGATGTCGTTCAGCAGGCGGAGGGGGCCAGAGATCTTCGGGAGACCGTGAAAGAACCGCGCTGCTTCTTCGATCGTCATGCGCAGCACATCGGCGATGTTTTTGCCATTGTAAGCAATAGCGAGGGTCTCCTCGTTGTAGCGTTTCCCACCGCACACCTCGCAGGCCACGTACACGTCGGGGAGGAAACTCATTTCCATCTTGATCTCCCCTTGGCCGGCACACGTTTCACACCGTCCCCCTTTGACGTTAAACGAGAAGCGACCAGGTTGATACCCCCGCAATTTAGCGTCGGGAAGGAGGGCGAAGAGTTTGCGGATCTCATCCCAGAAGCCGACATAGGAGGCGGGGATAGAACGGGGCGTCTTGCCGATCGGTGTCTGATCCACTTCCACCACCCGCTCGATGGTCTCGGCGCCTTCGATACGCTCGTGAGTCCCGGCCCGACCGGCAAACAGTCCGAGCTTTTTCCTGAGCCCCTTGAAGAGCACTTCTCGTACCAGAGAGCTCTTCCCCGAACCTGACACTCCGGTGACACAGGTCCACGCCCCGAGAGGGATGTGGACATCGATGTGTTTGAGGTTGTGCGCATACGCGCCGAAGATCGACAGCCAGGGCCGGTTGTCCAGCGACCGCCAGGGACCCAGGCGCGGTCGCGCGGCGCCGAGAAATTGACCGGTGATCGACTCGGGATTGCGACGTAGGTCTTTGGGCGTGCCAACGGCGACAACCTTCCCGCCATGTACTCCGGCGCCCGGACCGAGGTCGATCACGACGTCGGCGCTCTCGATCGTTTGCTGGTCGTGTTCGACCACGAGCACCGTATTGCCGCGCTGTTGCAGGGCGCGCAGGGTACGCAGCAGTCGGGCATTGTCGCGTGGATGGAGGCCGATGGTCGGTTCGTCGAGAATGTAACAGACGCCGCGCAGATTCGAGCCTAGCTGCGCCGCCAGGCGGATCCGTTGTGCTTCCCCGCCGGACAAGGTATCGGCCCGGCGGTCCAGTGTCAGATAAGAGAGTCCGACTTCGTTGAGGAAAGCGAGCCGCGGCACGATCTCTTTGAGAATGGTCTCGCTAATCAGGGCGTCGCGCGGGGCGAGAGGCAGGGTTTGCATATACTCGAGGCAGTCTCCAGCGGGCAACGCTGTCACCTCCCAAATCGCCCGGTCGTTGACCGTCACGGCTCGGGCGCGCGCATTCAACCGTGTGCCTGCACACGCCGGACACGGGGTTTCACCGAGAAATTGCGAGAGGTAGGCGTACAGCTCCGTCTCCTCTCCGGCTGCGAGGGCATCGTCGAGGATCCCGCGGACTCCGCGGAAGTCGGGACTCGCCCCGCTGAAGACGAGTTCTCGCTGCTCCGGCCGCAGCTCGTGGAACGGACGGTCTAGAGGGATGCCATACTTTTTCAGTTCTTTGAGCAGGCGTGGATATGCGCGCGCCAGCTCCGGATGGGTCAGAGGGAGCACGGCGTGGTCCTTCAAGGTTTTGCTGGTGTCCGGCACGACAAGGGCCGGATCGAACTCCCAGCGGAATCCCATCCCCTGGCACTCCGGACAGGCGCCCTGGCGACTGTTGAACGAGAAGAGACGCGGGTCGAGGACGTCGTAACCGAGGCTGCACGCCGCACAAAACAACTTCTCACTATACACGCGCTCGTCTGTGTCGCTGAGAACGTGCAACACCCCGTTCCCCACGCGTAAGGCTGTATGCACGAGGGTCTCCAGGGTGGAAGTCGCACCGTTCACCCGCGTCTGTCCGACGACGATGGCGATATCGTGTTCCTTGAAGCGGGCCAGGCTCATCCCGGGAACGAGGGGGACGATTTTGCCGTCGATGCGAGCCTCCCGGAAGCCGAGCTTGCGGGCACCGGCAAGAACGTCTTTGTGAAATCCCTTCCGGCCACGGACAACCGGTGCCAGCACGGTAATCTCTTGATCGTGAAAGTGTTCGCGGAGACGGTCTCGGATTTGACTGCGGCTTTGGGCCGTGAGCGGTTGTCGGCAGTGGACGCAGTGTTGCACGCCGATCTTCGCGTACAGGAGGCGCAGGTAATGAGCGATCTCGGTCACCGTGGCGACGGTGGAGTGACGTCCCCCGCGGCTCATGCGCTGTTCGATGGCGACGGTGGGAGGGATGCCAGTGAGGAGGTCGACGTTGGGTCGCGCCAGCACCTTGATGAACTGGCGTGAGTAGGCCGACAGACTGTCGATGTAACGGCGCTGGCCTTCGGCGTGGACGATGTCGAACACCAGGGTGGATTTGCCTGAACCAGAGAGCCCGGTGACGACGACCATCTCGTCCCGTGGAATGTCGACCGAGATGTTTTTCAAATTGTGCTCTTTCGCCCCTACCACGGAGATCGCACGGCCGTTGACTGAAGCGCCGTATCCCTCGGCTGCCTCCGAGACGCGGAGCGCCGGCGTGGAACGTTCCGAGCTGTACGGTGTCCGTTGTGTATCAGAAACCTGGAGCTGGGCGGCGACGAGGCGGGAGAGGTACTGACCAGTGTACGACTCAGGCACCCGAGCGATGTCCTCTGGGGTACCAGCGGCAATCACCTGCCCACCCTTGTCTCCTCCTTCTGGACCAAGATCGATGACATAATCCGCACACTTGATGACCTCGAGGTTGTGCTCGATGATGACGACCGAATGCCCGCGTTCGACTAAATGGTTGAAGGCTGTCAAGAGTTTGTGGATGTCGGCGAAGTGAAGACCGGTGGTTGGTTCGTCGAAGAGAAACAAGATGCGCGCCTGCGTGCCCTGAGGCCGTGCCGGTGCTTTCTCCATGCCGATGTGGGCAGCGAGCTTCAACCGTTGTGCTTCCCCTCCAGAGAGGGTAGTGAGCGGCTGGCCAAGCCGCATATACTCGAGCCCGACCGCGGCGAGCGGGGTCAGGCGTTTTACCAGCTCTGGTTGATCCGCGAAAAAGATGAGCGCCTCAGCAACAGTAAGGGCGAGGATGTCGGTGAGGTTCTTCCCTTTGTACGTAACCTCGAGGACCTCGGCCCGGAAACGACGGCCATGACACTCGGGACACGGCACGTACAGGTCGGACAGGAACTGCATCTCGATTTTCTCGAACCCTTCCCCTTTGCACGTTTCGCAGCGTCCTCCTTCCACATTGAAGGAGAAGGTGCTGGCGGTGTACCCACGTAGTTTGGCCAGCTCGGTTTGTGCTAGCAGATGACGGAGCGGGTCAAACGCTTTCGTGTAGGTCAGCAGGTTGGCACGCGGGGTCGCGCCGATGGCGGCCTGGTCCACGAAAACCACGTCGTCGATCAGCTCGTCACCGACGATGTCGCGACACGCGCCAGGGATGCCGACTGGATCGCCTTTGCGTTTCTTGAGGCCACGGTAGAGGACCTCTTCGACCAGGGTGGACTTCCCCGAGCCGGAGACTCCCGTGATGCACACCATGCACCCGAGAGGAATGTCAACGTCGATATTTTGCAAGTTATTGGCCCGTGCCCCAAGAATGCGCACGCTGTGGCCGGGCGTGGGTCTACGCCGCTGTGACGGAAGCGGAATCGCGAGGCGGCCGGAGAGGTATTTCCCGGTCAGCGAGTGCGGGTGGTGGAGGAGCTTGTTGTAGGACCCGGCAAAAACGACTTCTCCCCCCTGTTCCCCCGCGAGTGGCCCGAGATCGACGATGTAGTCAGCTTCCTTGATGATCTCTGGGTCGTGTTCGACCACGACCACCGTGTTGCCGTTGTCTCGTAGACTTTTCAGGATGCGCACGAGACGGCGGCTATCGCGCGGGTGGAGCCCGATCGACGGCTCGTCGAGGATGTACAACGTATTGACCAGCGACGAGCCGACCGCTGTGGTGAGATCCACGCGTTCCAGTTCTCCACCGGAGAGGGTGCGAGACTGACGGTCGAGGGTGAGGTATTCCAGCCCCACATCTACCAAATAGCGGAGGCGGCGACGAATTTCTTCGAGCACGAGGTGTGCGACCTGCTCCTGAAAGGCTGTCAAGCGCAGATCGCGAAAGAACGCATAGCACTCTCCGATGCTGAGCTGGGTGATTTCTGCCAGGGTCTTGCCCCCAACCCGGTAGAGGAGCGCATCCGGCTTCAGCCGTGTACCGTGGCAGGCGTCACAGGGGAAGTAGCCGCGGTAGCGCGCGAGGAAAACGCGCACGTGCATCTTATAGGTTTTGGTCTCCAGCCAGCGGAACCACCCGCGCACACCGTAGTACTCACCGTCACCGTCGATGATCAGTCGCCGCTGTTCCTCGCTGAGGTCCTGCCACGGGATGGTCACGGGGATGTGGCGTTTCTGGCAGAACTCGAGCAGTTCCCGCCGTTCCCACTGGGCAGCTTTGATGCGCCATGGTTTGATCGCCCCGTCTTGCAGGGAGAGGGTAGGATCAGGGATGATGAGATCGAGGTCGATATCGATGATCCGGCCAAAACCGCGGCAAGTGTCGCAGGCACCGAGCGGGCTGTTGAAGGAGAACAGATTCGGTACCGGTTCTTTGTACACAAGGCCACAGGTCGCACACTCAAGTTGGTCGGAAAAGGCCTGGACGCAGTGGCCGGCGTCAGGGAAGATCAGCTGTAATTTCCCTCTGCCGTGCAGGAAGGCTTGCTCCAGCGAATCATGGATGCGTTGCTTCTGGCGTGGGTGCAACACTAAGCGGTCGAGCAGGACGGTAAGATGGCTCTGGTCTTGCAGTGTCGGCGGGGGATCGCTGACCTCTTGGAGGTCGAGGATGGCACCGTTCGCCACCAGGCGGTAAAAGCCTGCACGAAGGAGACCGTCACGCACCTCGGCCCACGGCAGGGTAGTGGGCACGGCGACGGGAAAGGTGACGAGGAAGCGGGTGCCTTCAGGCCAGGTTGAGGTCAGCTTGCGGAACACCGACTCAGCCGAATCGCGCTCTACCACCTGTCCACAGTGCCGGCAGTGCAACACGCCGATCTTGGCGAAGAGCAGTTTCAGGTGATCGTGCAATTCGGTCATGGTGCCGACGGTCGAGCGCGAGGTGCGCACCGGACGGTTTTGATCAATCGCAATCGCCGGCGGAATACCTTCGATCTTCTCCACTTTGGGTTTATCCATGCGGTCGAGGAACTGGCGGGCGTACGCGGAGAAGCTCTCGACATAGCGCCGCTGGCCTTCGGCGTAGAGGATGTCAAAAGCCAGGCTAGACTTCCCCGACCCACTGACCCCCGTCACCACGGTGAGTTGGTTGAGCGGGATCTTGAGGGTGATGTTTTTGAGATTGTTCTGCTGCGCACCGGTAATGGTAATCCAGCCGTTGTGTCTGCCCCGAGTGCTCAACCCCATCCTCCACACAAGAGCGTTGAGTTGTCAGCTCTTTTCATAGTCGTCAGGGGCAAGTGAGTCCAGACAGGCACTATGGTAAGAAAGGGCGCATACCAGGAGGCAAAGCATGGCCGGCGAATTCTGGTCGGAAATGGCGTTCGTTTTTGTCCTGATTCTTGTCAACGGCTTCTTCTCGGGTGCTGAGCTCGCTGTGGTTTCAGTACGTCGCAGCCGCGTCGATCAACTGGTCGAGGAGGGGAGGACCTCTGCCCGCATCGTGGCTCGTCTCAAAGACGAGTCGGACCGTTTCCTGGCAACGGTGCAGATCGGAGTCACCCTGGTCGGCGCGCTTGCATCGGCTGTTGGTGGCGCCTCGGCGGTCGCGTATCTCGCTCCAGCACTGCGTCAGAGCGACCTCGTCTTCTTCCAGCGCTGGGGGGAAGAGGTGGCGATCGCGATCGTGGTGGTGGTGATTTCCTATTTGTCGCTCGTGCTCGGGGAGTTAGTTCCCAAATCGCTAGCTTTGCGCTACCCAGAACAGATCGCCTGCGCGGTAGCCCGGCCGCTCGATTTTTTCTCTCGCGTGTTCGGAGTCGTGGTCAAAGTGCTCACCGCCTCCTCGAATGTCCTGTTGCTCTTCTCTGGCACCGGGGCACGCTCAACCGAGGACCTGGTCTCCGAAGAAGAGGTCAAATACCTCGTCCGTCAAGGCGCGCAGAAAGGAGTCTTTGACGATACGGAAAGGGAGTTTATCCATAGCGTGTTCGATTTTGCCGATACTTCGGTGCGGGAGGTGTTGACCCCGCGGACGGAGATCGTCGCGTTAGAGGTTCGCACTTCGTGTGCTGAGGCGCTGCGGCAGATGATCGAGACCGGCTTTTCGCGCATGCCGGTGTACGAGGAGGATCTGGAACATATTATTGGCATTGTCCACATTAAAGAGCTGCTCCGCGCCCAAGAACAGGGGCAGGCTGCCTCGCTGCGCGATTTTCTGCACCCCGCCTATTTCGTGCCCGACTCGATGCAGATCAGTCATCTACTACGGGAACTGCAAGTGCGCCGGGCGCATATGGCGATCGTGGTGAACGAGTTTGGTACCGTCATCGGCATTGCGACGATCGAGGACATCCTGGAGGAGATCGTGGGCGAGATCCGCGATGAATTTGACGTCGATGAAGAGCAGCCGGTGCAGGAACTCGGCGAAGGGGTGTTGCTCGTCGAGGGTGGAGTTGCGCTGAGCGATCTCAAAGAGCAGTACAGCTTGCCCTTCGAGGAGACTCCCGATTATCGCACGATTGCCGGGTTCGTGTTGGCCCGCCTCGAGCGCATTCCTCGCGGCGGGGAGACTGTCCTCCACGAGGGCTACCGCCTGACGGTGGTGAATATGGAGGGACGCCGGATTGAGAAAATCCGCATCGAAAAAGTCGATGCGCTGCCGCTCTCCCCTGCCCCTGCTGCCAATCTCGTCCGACTACAGGGACACTGAGCATCTCGTCCCTAGGGTTGACCGTTCTGCGGGTTTCAGAGTATGAACTCCTGTCCGTCTCCTGTGACTGCGCCTAGATGAAGGAGGGTATACCCATGGCATCTGCAGAGGTCAGTAAAGAAAAACTGTTGGCAATGTATCGCACGATGCAAACGATCCGCCAGTTCGAAGAGCGACTGCGCGATCTCTTCAAAGAAGGGAAGATTCCTGGGTTCGTGCACGTTTCGATCGGCGAGGAGGCAACCCCGACAGGGGTGTGCGCGGCGCTCACCGAGAAGGACTACATTACCAGCACCCACCGTGGCCACGGCCACCTCATTGCCAAAGGAGGCAAGCTCAAGCCGATGATGGCGGAAATCTTCGGCAAGCGCACCGGCTATTGCAAGGGGAAGGGGGGATCGATGCACATCGCTGACTTCAGCCTCGGTATTCTCGGTGCTAATGGCATCGTCGGTGCCGGGTTGCCGATTGCCACAGGTGCGGCGTTGGCGGCGAAGGTGCGTGGCAGCGGTGAGGTGGCGGTCTGCTTCTTCGGCGACGGAGCATCGAACGAGGGGACGTTTCACGAGTCCCTGAACCTCGCCTCGGCATGGAAGCTGCCGGTGATCTTTGTCTGTGAGAATAATCTCTACGGCGAATTCACGCCGGGCAAAGATGTGACCTCGGTGAAGGATATTGCTGACCGTGCCAGGGGACACGACATGCCGGGGGTCATCGTCAATGGCAACGATGTGGTCGAGGTGTACGAAACGGCGGTGCAAGCGGTAGAGCGTGCGCGCCGGGGAGAGGGCCCTACGCTTCTAGAATGTAAAACCTATCGATGGGAAGGACATGTCGTAGGGGAGGAAGCCTTCCTGGGCAAGCGGTCGTACCGTCCCCAGGAAGAGATTGCCGAGTGGAAACGGCGCTGCCCGATAGCGATGTTCGAGAGCCGTTTTCTCGCCCGTGGCACCTGTACCCAGGCGGAACTGGATGCGATCAAGGCAGAGGTTAAACGCGAAGTCGACGAGGCGGTCGCGTTTGCTCTCGACAGCCCGTTCCCCAAGCCTGAGGAAGCGTTAGAGGATATGTTTGCTGCGGCATGACAGTGCGGAGTGGACGAGAGCTGTCGCGAGGGAGGAGTCATCTCCTGATCGTGTATGGGACACAGGGCGACGAGCAAGAGGGAGGAATATCATGCGCGAGATTACCTATATTCAGGCGATTAATGAAGCCTTACGGGAAGAGCTGCGTCGTGATCCGCGCACCTTTCTCATGGGCATTGATGTGGGTTTAGGAGTGTTTGGGGCGACGGCTGGCTTGATCGATGAGTTCGGGCCGGAACGGATTCGCAACACTCCTATCTCTGAAGCAGGGTATGCCGGTGCCGGTGTGGGCGCAGCGATGGCGGGGATGCGTCCGATCGTCGAGATTGAGTTTGCCAGCTTCTTCTACTGTTGCTGGGACCAGGTGTGCAACCAAGCGGCAAAACTGCGGTATATGTCCGGCGGCCAGGCCGACATTCCCATCACTTTTCGTACTGTCTATGGTGCCCTGGGGCAAGCCGCGGCGCAGCACTCGGAGACGGTCTACGCCCAGTTCATGAGCGTTCCTGGGTTGAAGATCGTCGTGCCTTCCGATCCCTACGACATGAAGGGGCTGTTGAAGAGCGCTATCCGCGACAACAACCCTGTGTTGGTTTTTGAGCACATGGGGTTGGGCCGGACCAAGGGGGCAGTGCCAGAGGAGGAGTATCTCGTGCCGTTGGGGAAAGGTGCGGTGAAACGGGAGGGCAAGGATGTTACCGTGGTCGCGATCGGCTCCATGGTGGCAAAGGCCCTGGCTGCTGCGAGGACGCTGGAAAAGGAGGGGATTTCTGTCGAAGTGGTTGACCCTCGCACCCTCGTTCCGCTCGACGAGGAGACGATTCTCAATTCTGTGGCCAAGACCCATCGGGTCGTGATCGTTGACGAAGGCCATCTGCGCGGCGGTGCAGCAGCGGAGATCGCTGCGGTGATCGCCGATAAAGGGTTTGACTCGCTCGATGCGCCGATCAAGCGCTGCACGGCGCCCGACGTGCCGGTGCCCTTCAGTCCGCCGCTGGAACAGTTTGTTGTTCCCAACGAGGCCAAGCTGGTAGCGGCGGTGAAAGAGGTGGTCGGCTGAGGACAAGCAAGGAGAGCGGAAGCAGCCGGGGATACACTGCACGTTCAGTCTCGGGGGAGCAGGTGTGAAGCAGGAGGAGCCGTGGCGGTAGAAGTGGTCATGCCCAAGTTCGGCCTCACCATGATCGAAGGAACCATCCAAAGGTGGTTCAAGGCCGAAGGAGACGAAATCAGAGCGGGAGAGCCGCTGTTCGAGGTCGAGACCGAGAAGGTGCTGTACGAGGTCGAGGCTCCGGTGAGCGGAACGGTAGCAAAGCTGCTGTATCCGCTCGAGGCGGTCGTTGCAGTGGGGCTGCCGGTCGCCGTCATTGCCGAGCCTGGAGAAAACGTTGCGGAGGTGGCGGCGCGGTATGCCAGAGACGCAGCGGCTGCAGAAGTAACTGGCTCCGTACCGGTGCAAGCGGGAACACCGCAAGCCCCGACGGGGATAGGAGGACGCCGCGAAGGTGCCCCCGTCACCCCTGCCGCGCGCAAATTAGCCGAGGAGCATAAGATCGATCTCTCGCGCGTAGTGGGCACCGGTCCCGGTGGCCGCATCACGCGGGAAGATGTGCAAAAAGCGATCGATGACGCCGCACGCGCCCCGGCCCCTGTGACTCCTCCTTCTCCTGCACCGGCCAGTGCACAGCCGGCCGCGCGGCGCATCCCACTACGCGGCATGCGCAAGGTCATCGCTGAACGTATGCACAAGAGCCTGCAAACCAGTGCGCAGCTCACCATCACCACGGAAGTCGATGTCACCCAGCTCGTCGATCGTCGCCAAGAAGTGCAGCGGGAGTTCCCCGTGACCTACACCGACTTTATCGTGCAAGCGTGTGCCCATGCTCTGAAACAGCACCCGCGCATGAATGCGGTGTTGGACGGGGACGCGATTCTCCTGCAAGATCATATCAGCGTAGGCATCGCGGTAGCACTGGAAGAAGGGCTCATCGTGCCGGTCATCCAGAACGCCGATCAAAAATCTCTCAAGCAGATCGCTCAAGAGGCCCGTGCGCTGGCTGAGAAAGCGCGGGCGAACAAACTGACGTTAGAAGAGGTCTCTGGAGGGACCTTCACCGTGTCGAACTTAGGGATGTACGGGGTCGATGGGTTCACCCCCATCCTCAACATGCCGCAGACAGGTATTTTGGGGGTGGGCCGCATCGTCGAAAAACCGGCCATTTACCGAGGCGAGATGACGAAACGAGCGATGATGATATTGAGCCTGACGTTCGATCATCGCGTGATCGATGGCGCACCGGCAGGTGCGTTTTTGCAGACGGTGGCCGATTTGTTAGCGCACGGGAACCGTGTTGCGCTCGAGGTGGGTTGAGGGTGCTCCGCTCACCGGGACATGAACTCCTGGGTGTAACGGGCGAACGGTAAGTCAGTATCACACACAGTGTACACGCCGGCGATCATGTAGAGGGGAGAAAAGACCCCCCAACCTTCTGCACCGGCGGTGTCGTGAAAGCAGATCTGCGGCTTCCCGCGCCACGCCGCCTTGATGTGGTACTCGGGATCGACTTGCAGCATTTCCAGCACGAGCGGTGGTTTCCCTTCTTGCGCGCTCTGCACCAGCCGCAGATTGAGGAACGGCTCGAAGCGCGTCTGACTTTGGTCGATTTCTTCCACCTGACCTAACTCGGCAGTTACCAGTGGAACGCCTGCGGCGGTGGCGACGCGTGCGGTCACGCGTGTGTCCGTTTTGTCCAGCATGACGGTTCCGAGCTTGGCCGGAAATGCCCAGACCTCGCGCAGGGCAGCCAAAGCTGCGGGGACGTCGACGACTGCGATGAGAGAGAAAGCGCGGGAACGGACCTGGAAACGGCACACGTCGAGGAGCACGGCGAGAGAGAACGGACCCACCGGACTGTTGGGGTAATGAGTCACGAGGAGCTGGGCATAGGGAGGGATCGCACGGGTGAGTCCCGGGGGAAGCCAGGCGAGAGACGCCTCTTTGCCGATTTCAAAGCTCACCTGCAGAATATGAGCATCCTGCAGAGGCCAAGGGGGAGGTGGGTAGAAAGGAGCCGTGATCGGAGTGGTGTACGGCAACCTGGCTGGTGTGAGCTTCCCAAAGTCCGGCATAAGCCACCTGACATTTAGTGTACCGTGATTGTCGCTTCTGGCGCTGGGGGGGGTGGCGGGTGAGCAGTGGCGTGTTTGAACTCCGGCATGACGTATTTGGCGAAGGTCCGCAGAGAATTGAGCACCTTTTCTTGCGGGATGACTTCATTAGCGTTGAGCAGGAAGCAGACGCGGTCCACACCGGTCGACTCCCAGCGCTTCATCGCTTTGATGACATGGTCTGGGTCGCCCACGGCCAGTCCCGAGGTGATACGGGCGTCGCCGCCTTCGGTGGTCGATTCTCGGCGTAAGGAAAAGATGAGTCCGGGCGTGCTGTACGATCGCGTTGGATAGGCCTGCGTGATGGCAACGAATTGATTGGCCAGGTAATTGAAGGTGTACAGTAACTTTTTCCCCCAACGGGTCGCCTCTTCCGGGTTCTCGTCACAGTAGAGCCAGTTGAGCGTGTTAACCTGTTCGTTGACGAATTCGCCGACCGGGTTGCACGCCGTGCGCAAGACATGGCGGTACTGCTTTACCCGTTCTTCCTGCTCTTGGGGAGTTCCGATACTCACCCCAAGGCAGCCAAGGCCGCGCTCCGCCGCCTGAATGGCAGTCTCGGGACTGGAGACCGCGACCCAGATGGGGGGGTGCGGCCGCTGATACGGTTTGGGGATCACGTTGCGCGGAGGGCAGCGAAAGTATTTTCCTTCCCACGAGAATTCGTCTTGCACCCACATCCGTGGGATGGCGCGCACCGCCTCGTCCCACATCTCCTTGGTGACGTCGGGATCGACGCAGAACCCCCCGAGTTCGGTCCAGGTGGTCGAACGTCCGGTGCCGAACTCGAGGCGCCCGCCGCTGACAATATCGAGCGAAGCGGCACGCTCGGCGCAGCGAATGGGGTGGTTGAACGGCGGCAGCACCAGTACGACGCCGTGACCGATACGGATATGTTGGGTGCGCATCGCACAAGCGGTGAGGAAGATTTCCGGCGCCGAGCAGTGGGAGTACTCTTCGAGGAAATGGTGCTCCACTGCCCACACCTGGTCGAATCCGAGTTGATCGGCGAGTTCAACTTGCGCGAGCGCATTCTGAAACACGCGGCGTTCGCTCTCCCGGTCCCACGGCTTCGGCACTGAGAGCTCGTAGAAGATACCAAATTTCATAGTCCCGCTCCGCTGCCCTAGAGGATGTAGCGCGACAGATCTTCGTCTGTGACGATCGCCTCCAGTTTTTCTCTGACCTGGGGCGCGTCGATCACCACTTCGCGCCCCCCCAGTTCGGGAGCGTCGAAGGAGAGATCTTCCAGCAGCCGTTCGACGACCGTGTGGAGCCGGCGTGCCCCGATGTTTTCCGTCCGCTCGTTGACCAAGACGGCGATGCGAGCGATCTCTTCTACTGCCGCAGGGGTGAAAGAGAGCGTTACGTTCTCGGTACGCAGCAATTCGATGTATTGGGTCAAGAGGGCGTTTTTAGGTTCGGTCAGGATGCGCACGAAGTCTTCGCGGGTGAGCGGGTCGAGCTCGACACGGATGGGAAAACGGCCCTGGAACTCCGGGATGAGATCGGACGGTTTGGAGATGTGGAATGCACCGGAGGCAATGAACAGGATGTGGTCAGTGCGAATCATCCCGTATTTGGTGTTGACCGTGCTCCCCTCGACCAAGGGCAGTAAATCCCGCTGCACCCCCTGGCGGGAGACGTCCGGCCCCTGCACCCCTTCGCGTCCGGCGATCTTGTCGATCTCGTCGATAAAGATGATCCCGTTCTGCTCGGCTCGCCGTACCGCCTCGCGTACCACCGCTTCCATATCGATCAGCTTGTCCGCTTCTTCCTGGGCCAGCAGTTCGAGTGCTTCCGGGACTTTGAGGCGGCGTTTTTTGGTCTTCTTGGGCAGCAGGTTGGAAAACATCTCTTTGAGTTGGTGCTCCATCTCTTCCATACCCTGCGGCGCCATGACCTCGATGAAGGGCATAGCGGTTTTCGTGACCTCGATTTCTACCTCCCGATCGTCGAGCTTCCCCTCGTGCAGCATGCGGCGCATCTTTTCACGCGTGTTGCGATGAGAGGCGAGTGCCGTCTCATGATCGCTGAAACCGGGACGGGAGGTGGGAGGTGGAAGTAACAGGTCGAGCAAGCGCTCCTCAGCCTGGGCGCGCGCGTTGATCTCGATCCGCTGCCTCTCTTCGTGCTTGACCATGTTCACGCTGAGTTCAACGAGATCACGCACCATCGATTCCACGTCCCGACCCACATATCCGACCTCAGTGAACTTGGAGGCTTCGACTTTAATGAACGGGGCCTGCGCGAGGCGGGCGAGGCGGCGGGCGATCTCGGTTTTCCCCACCCCGGTGGGGCCGATCATCAAAATATTCTTCGGCGCAATCTCGTCGCGCAGATCTTCCGGCACTTGCTGGCGGCGCCAGCGGTTGCGTAAGGCGATGGCAACCGCCCGCTTCGCCTTGCGCTGGCCGACAATGTACCGATCGAGTTCGGACACGATCTCGCGCGGGGTCATCACGTGCGTGGGAGCGTTGCTGCTGGCTGTGGGGACATGGTTGGCGAGTTGTTTCATAGCTCTAACTCTTCGATGACGATCTGGTCGTTGGTGAAGACACAGATCTCCGCCGCGATGCGCAGGGCCTCGGCGGCGATCGTGCGTGCGTCCAGATCAGCATGTTTGATTAAAGCACGGGCGGCGGCTAACGCGTAATTCCCCCCCGAACCAATTGCCACAATACCGTCGTCGGGTTCGAGGATATCACCGCTGCCGGAAATCAGCAGCGAGGACTCGCGGTCGGCGACCGCCATCAGCGCCTCCAACCGGCGCAGGACGCGATCCGCGCGCCAGTCGCGCGCGAGCTCAACCGCAGCGCGCCGTAGGTTACCGTTGTAGGATTCCAGCTTTTTTTCGAACTTCTCGTATAAGGTGACAGCATCGGCCGTGCCCCCTGCGAATCCGGCCAGGATCTGCCCGTGGTACACCCGGCGGACCTTCCGTGCCGTGTGTTTCACGACCGCGTGACCGAGACTGACCTGACCATCGCCAGCCATCACGACCTTGCCCTTGTGACGGACCGTCAAGATCGTGGTTCCGTGCATCGTCCCGCTCATCGTTGTGCTTGCCTCCCTGCGGCGTGCCCCATGCGTAGCACTCCGCAACCTGCAAGGGAAGAGGAGCGTGTCCATCGCCGACCGTCCCACCCCGTCTGCCAGCTATGCGCGCGGGTGTGCTTTGTCGTATACCTGCATGAGCCGGTCCAGGTTTACGTGTGTGTATTTTTGCGTGGTGGACAGGCTCGCGTGCCCCAGGAGTTCCTGAATAGCCCGCAGATCGGCCCCGGCGTCGAGCAGGTGGGTAGCAAAAGTGTGGCGAAGCGCATGCGGGCTCGTTTTGAGCGCAATGCCAGCTGCTTTTGCATAGTGTGTCACGAGACGGGCGATGCTGCGGGTGGTCAGGCGGCCACCGCGGCGGTTCAGGAAGACAGGAGCAGTAGCGGCGCACGGGTCTAGGCTGGGTTGGTGCCGCTTGGGAGCAGCAAAAACCGGGAGCTGGGCACGATACCGCTCCAACGCCTCCAAGGCCTTGCGCCCAATAGGAACGATACGTTCTTTGTTCCCTTTGCCTCGTACCCGCACAACCTCGAGGTTGGTATCGATATCCTCCCAGTTCAAGTGCACGAGCTCGCTGACCCGCAGACCGCACGAGTACAGCACCTCCAGTATGGCGCGGTCGCGCACCCCAGCTGGAGTATTGACCGGCGGAGCGTCGAGCAAGCGGAACATATCGTCCACAGGGAGGTAAACGGGGAGGGGTTTGTCCTTTTTCGGCGAAGCGATGTGGAGGGTTGGGTCGCGCTCGATAATGCCCTCGCGCAGCAAGAAACGGAAAAAACTCCTGAGCGTCGACAGCTTGCGTCCAATCGAGCTTTTCCGATTGCGCCGGTGGAGAGAGGCGAGGAACGCGTGGATCGTGGCGGAGTCGAAGAACGAGGCTGCCACTGGAGCGGCTGCGGCCTGCTCGCATAGTTGGGTCACGAAGCGGAAAAATTGTGAGAGGTCGCTGAGATAGTTCCGCAGCGTATGAGCGGATGCCTTGTGTTCGACTCGCAGGTACGTCGTGTATCGATCGAGTAACTCCTGTACACTGGGTGCTGTCATCGCCGTGGAAGAAAAAGTATAGTAAAAGAATACTACCAATAAGCTTTCAGAGAGAAAAGGGGTTCCCGTGCGCGCTGGTGCGGCTGTCCGGAGGATTCCGCCATGATGAGTTGTGCGCGTTGCCACGGTGAGCTCGTGCTGCGAGAGCGAGTCGGACGACGAGACACCTGCCCCCACTGCGGTGCCGACCTCCACTGTTGCCTCAACTGTGCCCTGTATGACCCTCGTGCGGCCAATGCGTGCCGCGAGCCTGACGCAGAACCGGTCGCGGACAAAGAACGGAGTAATTTTTGCGAGTATTTCACCTTTCGTGACGAGCGCGAGCAATCACATCCGTCCGCCGCGGCGGACGCCCGTGCACGGCTCGAAGCGCTGTTTAAAAAGAAACCCTAGCTGAGGTGGGCTGTGAAAGTGTTCCTTCCTGACCGTATGACCTTGGTGATCCTGCTGTTGGCGGGACTGTGGGGGTGTCACTCCGATCCGCAGAGCGCGCGTGGGGTTGCTGAGCGGTTCTTGGACGCGCACTACGTCCACATTGACCTCCACGCGGCGAAGGCGTTGTGTAGCGGACTGGCGCTACAGCGCGTGGAGGACGAGATTCGGCTGACTGCTGGCACCCAGATCGACGACAGCACGCGCCCGCCGCAGGTGTATTACCGATTGCGTGAAGAACAGCTGCGCGAGGGGGGGAGGGCCTCTTTGCTGTATGAAGCCACTTTCACGGTCGACGGGGCAGGGCAGTTTACGAAGAAGATTCTGCTGACCCTGCGCCAGGGGAGTGAAGGCTGGCGAGTGACGAACTTCAAAGAGTTTGACTGATTCTCGCCGCGCGCGCCCGAGATGAGAGTACAGACAGGGGCGTAGGAACCGGGTGCGCTATAGCGCGACAAACGAAGGTGCGATAGGCTGCAGCAAGGAGGTGCGGTTATGCAGGACAAGACCTATGTGATTACCGAGATCGTGGGGGTGTCCGACACTTCGATCTCCGAGGCGGTGAGGAACGCTATTGCCAGAGCGAACCAGACCCTCAAAGCGTTGGACTGGTTCGAGATCAAGGAGGTGCGCGGCACGATTGTGAATGGCAGGGTAGGGCAGTATCAGGTCACGCTGGACGTCGGCTTTCGCTATCTGTCGGATGAAGAAATGCGTGCCTGGGTCCAGGGGTAAGACAGTGCAGGCAGGAGAGGTGAATCTGCACAGCAGGGAGGAGTTATGCCAGAGAAGACGTATAAACTGATTGAACTCGTCGGAGTGTCGGCTACCTCGATCGAAGAGGCTATTCAGAATGCGATCGCGCGCGCCAATCAGACCCTCAAAAACCTCGATTGGTTTGAGGTCGTCGAGGCGCGCGGTCTCATCCAGGAGGGGAAGGTCAATCAATTCCAGGTCAAGCTCAAGGTTGGTTTCCGTCTGATCTCCTAGAGGGACGAGACGCTTCCTGTGCGGCTGGGATGTAAAAACGTTCGACGTATTCTTTGACCATGCGCCGGGCAGAGAAGAGGGGAGCGATC
>JANWXO010000140.1 GCA_025057295.1 Candidatus Binatia bacterium
CAACTGTGGACAGATGAGGACGGCGACACCCTGCACCAGCGCGGGATCCTCTACGCCCCCGACTTTGCCATTAACGCAGGAGGCCTGATTAACGTCGCCGACGAACTCGGCCCAGGCGGCTACCGTCGTGAGCGCGCGCAGGCAAAAACCGAGGCGATCTACCACACACTGAAAACTCTGTTCGCGGAATCGAAGCGTCGCGGCGTCCCTCCCCACCGCCTGGCTATCACGTTAGCCCAGGAACGGCTGCACGCCGTGCAGCGCCTGCGGCGCCTCCATGCCGCTGTGTTCTAAAGACGGTCACTATGGGATAGGTCTATCGAACGTGCACGGGTCACCCGTATGACAACTCCTCTTTCTGCCTGGCACACCGCGCACGGGGCTGTACTGGTCGACGACCGGGGGATCGTGTTGCCTGCCTCCTTTTCCGATCCAGAAGCCGAATACCGTGCCGTGCGCGAGCATGCTGGTTTGCTCGATCTCACCTTTCGCACGCAGGTATGCGTCACCGGCACCGATCGGGTGTCGTTCCTCCAGGGGATGCTGACCAACGACATCAAGGCGCTGACTCCCGGCAGCGGTTGCGCAGCAGCATTACTCACGGAACAGGGCCGTCTGGTTGCCGACCTCCGTGTGTATGCGCTGGACACGTCGTTTCTGCTCGACGTTGACGTGCGCGCGCAGGCGAGCATGTTGGAGACCCTGTCCCGTTTTCTCGTCGCCGACGACGTAGAACTGGAGGACCTCCACGCTCAGTGGGTGACGCTCGCCCTGCAAGGACCACTGGCGGCCCAGGTCCTGCAAGCCTGCAATATCGTCCCGCCTGGCCCGCAAGAATTCCAACATCAGGAAGCCGAGGTTGCCGACACCACTGTCCGTATCATCAAAGCCAGCGACACAGGAGAAGACGGGTACGAATTGCTCGTGCCCTCCCCCCAGGCCGAGTCGGTCTGGACTACCCTTCTCCAGCGCGGAGCTCGGTGGGGGTTGCTCCCTGTAGGGCTGACCGCTCTCAACATCCTCCGTATCGAGGCCGGCATTCCGTGGTACGGGATCGATATGGATCAAGAACGGCTCGTGCTCGAGGTCGGGATGGCACACGCCATCAGTTTCACCAAAGGATGCTATTTGGGGCAAGAGGTCGTCGAACGGGCCACTGCGCGGGGCCATATCAACCGGAAGCTGAGCGGGTTGCGGATACAAGGGCATATCCCACCCCTCAGCGGCGATAAACTCTACCACGGATCGCACGAAGTGGGATGGATCACCAGTGCGGTGGTTTCCCCCCGTTTCGGCCATCCTATCGCTCTCGGCTATGTGCGGCGCGAATACCTCTCGCCGGGAACGCAACTACGGATTGACAGGCACGGGACACCCATGATAGCGGAAGTAGTTGCACTACCGTTTTCCCGCTAATGCGGTGTACGAATCGTTTCGAGGAGGGATCTATGCCACAACTCGGCAAACGGTATTTCTGTGAAGAATGCGGCACCGAGGTGCTGTGTAATAAACCCGGCAGCGGCGAGCTTCACTGCTGCGAGAAAAACATGCAGCTGAAAGAAGCCAAACCGCTCCCATCTTCGGATTAAGCGCCAGACTATCCCACTATCACGTCACGCTCCGTCCAGCAGAGAGGCACCTCTGCTTCTCTGCTCTGGCCTGAGGAGTTCGCCTACCGCTTTTGTGTCGTCTTTTGCTGCTGCAGACCTGCTGCTGTACGGGGGTCGCATCCTGACTTGTGACCCGCTGCGTCCGACCGCCGATGCCATAGCAGTGAGCGGCCATCGTATCCTCGCTGTCGGCAGCGAGGCAGAGGTGCGCCCTTATATCTCCCCGCGGACGCACCTGCTCGCCTGCCATGGCTCGACCATTCTTCCCGGCTTTATCGATCCCCACCTTCACCTGTTCGCATGGGCGAGTCGTTTCTGCGGTGCCGATGTCAGCCACGCTCGTTCGATTCCCGAGCTGCAGCGCCTGCTGCGATGTCGCGCAGCCCAACCGTCTGCTGATGAATGGATACGGGGGTACGGCTACGACGAGTTTTTTCTCCTAGAGAAGCGTCATCCAACCCGATATGACCTCGATGCGGTGTCGCAGACCCGCCCAATCCTGCTCCGTCACCGTACTGGACACGCCGCCGTATTAAACAGTACGGCCCTGAGGCGAGCCGGGATCGATGTGCACTTTACTCCCCCGGCTGGGGGACATGTCGCGCGAGATCCCCAGACGGGCGAACCCACGGGAGTCCTCTATGAACTGGAGGAGTTTTTGCGTACCGTTCTTCCCCCTCTGCCTGCAGACGAGTTCGCCAACGGCGTCGACCGCGCCTACGCAGAATTGCTCCGCCAAGGGGTGACCTCTTTCCACGACGCCAGCGCCGGCAATTCCGTGGACGACCTCGCCCTCTTTCGTCGCTTCGCGGAAGGCCCCCCGAGGCCACGGGCTACGATGATGCTCGGCATTCACGCCTTGCCCTCGGCGATCGCCGCTGGTTTTACCCCTCGCTGCGGGGATGAGCGGGTCCGCCTCGGCAGTGTGAAAATCATCGTGCATGAAAGCCATGGCATCCTTCATCCCCCACCCGAAGAGCTCACCGCTCTGGTGTGGCAGGTCCATCAGCACGGCTTCCAAGTGGCGATCCATGCCGTCGAAGAGGGAGCGATCTGTGCAGCATTGACCGCCATCGCGGCTGCTCTGCAGCGCCTGCCGCGGGTCGATCACCGTCATCGCATCGAACACTGTGCCCTGTGTCCGCCCCCTTTTGTCGATCAACTGGCCGAGACCGGCGTAGCGGTCGTGACGCAGCCGGGATTTCTCTATTTTTACGGCGAGAAGTACGCGGCAGAAATCGACCCGGACAGACAGCGCTGGCTCTATCGCAGCCAGAGTCTGTTACGTCGCGGGATTCCTGTCGCTGCGAGTTCTGACTGTCCCATTGCCCCGATGGCCCCCTTGATCAGCTTGCAGGCAGCGATAACGCGACAAACGCAGAACGGCCTGTCGCTCAATCCGCAGGAGGGCCTGTCGCTCTCTGCAGCCTTGCCGTTGTTCACCACTGCGGCTGCATGGGTCGGCTTCGAGGAACACTGCAAAGGGAGACTGCGTCCTGGCTTGCTGGCGGATCTGCTCGTGCTGGACCGCGACCTGCTCGCCGTCCCCCCTGCAGAGATTCATACGACAAGCGTGAAAATGACTATTCTCGGGGGAACCATCGCCTGGTCAGCGTAGAAAACAGCGCGTTCTGTCCCGGCACGGGCGTCGCTCCTCAGGAGCCCAATCGCCAATATAAGGAATTTTGCCGTATGTCTTTTACCGCTGTGTTGTACGAAAAAGAGGGGCCGCTGGCCATCGTTGCCCTGACCCGCCCCCAGGTGCTGAACGCCTATAATGTGCAAATGCGGGATGACCTGTACCAAGTTCTGCAGGCTGTCAGAGACGACCCAGAAGTGCGGGTGATGATCCTCCGCGGCGAGGGCGCAGCGTTTTCCACCGGTGGTGATGTATCCGAGTTTGGTTCAGCTCCTTCACCTGTCGCAGCACGGGAGATCCGTTGGCAACGGGACGTGTGGGGAACGTTGCTCAGCCTGCCCCAACCCACCATTGCAGCAGTCCACGGATATGCTGTCGGTGGGGGGATGGAGATGGCTCTCCTCTGCGATCTCTGCCTCGCTGCTGACGATGCCGTCTTTTTCCTGCCCGAGACCGGTTTAGGGATGATTCCAGGGGTAGGTGGCACGCAAACCGCTCCCCGAGCTCTCAGACTCGGACGTGCTTTAGACATGGTTCTGACCGGGAGGCGGGTCAATGCGGAAGAGGCATGGCGCATCGGCTTAGTCAACCGCGTCGTGCCGCGTCAGACCCTCTTGACGGCGGCCAAAGCTCTGGCATACACACTTGCCCAGTGCGACCAGACGAGCATCGTCTTGGCGAAACGGGCAATTCGCCAGGGGGCGGACTTAACTCTCCCCGATGCGCTTGAGCTGGAAAGACGTCTCTTTTCGCTCATTTAGGAAAAGTCGCACGAAGTCTCTGGTTCGCCCGCGCGAATATTGACAAAAAGGAGCGACCCATGAATACCGCCAACTTCTTGAGTATTCCCGGTAGTATGTTTCCGGAGCAGGAAATTTTGGTCTTCGAAGGCACCCGTCTGACGTACGGTGACGTGTTGGAGCGCGTCCGCCGTTTGGCAAGCAGTTTACGCCAGCTCGGCGTGCAACCAGGGGACCGTGTCGCTGCACTCCAAACCAATTCGCATCAATACATCGAAGCGTACTATGCTACCGCTACCTTAGGCGCGACCTTCGTCCCTCTCAACTATCGTGCCAAACTGCCGGAGCTGGAATACATGGTCACGGCGGCCAGCGTGAAAGTCCTCTTTGTCGGCGCGCGCTACGCGGACTCGGTGAGACAACTGCGGCCCAAATTCCCCAGCGTCCAGCATTACATCGCGATGGAGAGCCGCCAGCCTGACATGCTGTACTACGAAGACCTGGTGGCCAGTGGCTCCCCGGACATCGAGGACGCCGAGGTGGACGAAGGCGATGTCTCCATCTTGATGTACACCAGCGGCACCACGTCTTTGCCCAAAGGCGTGATGCTCACGTACGGCGACTTCACCAACTATGTGGTCGGCACGGTGGAGATGGCCGATGGGACGCCGCGTGGCGTCTCCCTGCTGTGCGCTCCCCTTTACCATATTGCCGGTACTGCGAACATCATGACTGCCCTCTGGGCCGGGCGGAAAATTGTCGTGCTGCGCCAGTTCGACCCCAAGGAATGGCTAGAGACGGTGCAGAAGGAGCAGGTCACCCACGCCTTTGTCGTGCCGACGATGATGAAACAACTGATCGATCACCCCGATTTTTCGCGCTACGACCTCTCGAGTTTGCAAAACCTCTCTTACGGCGGCGCACCGATGCCGTTCCCGGTGATTCGCAAGGCGATCGAGATGTTCCCGAAGACGACGGGGTTTGTGAATGCCTTTGGGCAGACCGAAACCACCTCCACCTTAACCGTGCTCGGGCCGGAAGATCACCGCCTCGACGGCCCTCCGGAAGAGGTCGAGCGCAATCTCAAACGGCTCACCTCGGTAGGGAAACCCTTGCCAGACGTGGAAGTCCGCGTGCTCGACGAAGAGAACAGGGATTTACCCCCGAACGAGATCGGCGAAATCGTCATCCGCACCCCACGCGTCATGAAGGGCTATGCTGGACAGGAAAGTGCGACTGCCGCCCTCCTCGATCCGGACGGTTGGTTGCATACCCGCGATATGGGGTACGTAGACGAGGACGGCTATATCTATCTCGTCGGACGCAAGGACGACATCATCATCCGCGGCGGCGAGAATATCGCCCCGGCAGAAATTGAAGCCGTGCTCCACGCACACCCGGCAGTGGATGAAGCGGCTGTGATCGGCGTGCCGGATGTGGATTGGGGGCAAAAGATTGCTGCCTTTGTCGCGCTCCGCCCCGGGCAGAGCACGACGGCTGAAGAGCTGATAGAATTCTGCCGGCAGCGCCTGGCGAGTTTTAAGAAACCCGAACTGATCCGGTTTGTGGATGCCTTGCCGAAGAACCCGCTCGGCAAGATCCTCAAAAAGGAACTGCGCGCCCAGTTTACAGAATAAATGGCCAGCGAGGTTGTATACCAGAAACGAGGGAAAGTCGCGTGGCTTACCCTTTGCCGTCCCGCACAGGGGAACCGGCTGACGCCGGCAATGAACGCAGACCTCACCGCTCTCAGTCAAGCGGTTGCCGAAGATGACACCGTGGAGATCCTCGTCCTGACCGGCGCGGGGGACGCGTTCTGCTGCGGCCTAGAGTATCTCGCCGCTGAGAAAGGGGCCGCGGCTGCGCAGGCGATTCGGGCGCAGTTCGGTCTGCTGACCTGTGTCGAAGCCATCGCCGCACTGACAAAACCGACGATTGCCGCGTTGAACGGCCCTGCGCTCGGCGTCGGGCTCGAGCTGGCTCTCGCCTGTGACCTGCGCATAGCGTGCGAGAACGTGCAATGCGGTCTCCCGCAAATCACCGAGGGGCTGATTCCCTTCTGTGGTGGGACCCAGCGCCTGCCGCGCCTCGTTGGTCAGGCAAAGGCGATGGAACTGATCCTGACTGGCGAGTCCATCGACGCCCACGAGGCGTATCGCATCGGTCTGGTCAACGAGGTGATCGCAGCCGAGCGGTTTCCCTCCCGTGTTGACGAGCTCCTCACCGGTCTGCTAGGGAAAGGCCCCATCGCTCTCCGCCTCGCCAAAGAAGCAGTGCAGAAAGCGATGGATCTCACCCTTGAGCAGGGCATGCGGCTGGAAGAAGATCTCTATGCCTTGTTGCAGACCACCCAGGATCGAGCGGAAGGCGTGCGCGCTTTTCTGGAAAAGCGGACACCACGGTTCACTGGACACTAAAGATCTTTTGCAGAGGAGGATCATTCATGGCTAACCAACTGGGGAAAATGTATCTCTGTGGCACCTGCGGCTCGCAAGTGATTGTCACAAAAGGTGGCACCGGCACCCTCAAGTGCTGTGGCGCGGAGATGCAGAAGAAATAACCTGGCATCTCTGCCCGCCTTTGCCCCCTACTCTCCCATCGCCGTCCCTGAAGGCTCAAGGCTGTTGTCATGAGCCTTCAGGCCCCTTCCCTCTCTGTCGTTTGCAAAGCCAGTTGCAGCAGCATATCTCCACCGTTATGATAACGTAGACTCATAAAGTCTCAGAGCGAGAGGACAGGTTCATATGGCAACAGGAGTCGAACCTATTACGGCGGAGGAGATCCGGGCTCGCATCCTCGAGGCTCTTCCTGATGCGCAGGTCGAAGTGCGAGACTTCACCGGCGGAGGTGATCACTACGAAGCGGTGGTCGTCTCGGCCTCCTTTGCCGGCAAGAGCCGCGTCGCCCGCCATCGATTGGTCTACGGGGCACTGCAAGACGCGATGGCCCAGCGCATCCACGCCCTGGCGCTGAAAACGCTCACCCCAGAAGAAGTACGAGCAGAGGCAGAAACCGCTGGCTTAGGAAAAACTCACACCCTTTAACCATTCTGGCCGCAGAGAAGGAGGAAAGAACATGACGGACGATATCCTGGCGCAAATCGATGAACAGGTCAAAAAACACCCGATTCTCATTTACATGAAAGGGACACCGAGCTTCCCCATGTGCGGATTTTCCGCCGCTACTATTCAGGTGTTCGACTCCCTCGGGGTTCCGTATGAAACCGTCGATGTGCTGGAAAACCCAGCCATCCGCGAGGGCATTAAACGATACTCCAACTGGCCGACCATCCCGCAAGTCTATATCAACGGCGAGTTCATCGGCGGGTGCGATATCATCCGCGAAATGCACGCGAAAGGAGAACTCGAACCTCTCGTGCGCGCCGCCCTGAATCGTTAACCATCCGCCGCTCCAACCGCCTTTTTCCACGAGAGCAGACGAAACACTACCCTTTCTACCCGAAGTGCTGAGATACCGACCCGGCAGGCAGGGCAGGGTCGCTGGGTCCCCTCAGCACTCCCCTTCAGGAACGGCTCGTTCTCACCGAGGGACGGCCGCAGTCGGTTCCTCCTGCAATCGACCACACGCAGAACCGATCACAAGCGTTCACCCCCGAGTTCTCCGCCCATGGCATCCCCAGGTACTGCTTCCGTGCTTCGTTCTATCTCGTCACGTGAATTTCACAGCTCCATCACACGCGCGACACGCGGGGAGGAAACAATACGCTGCATCTGAAAGACCCACAGTCGAGGGAGGTCGTATGAGCAGCAGGTTCCACCCTGATCGTCGCGGAGGGTATGGTGTGGAGGCGAGCAACACGACTCGCCGAGATTCTATTCTCGATCTGATTGCGCAGCGGCAGATGAGTCGCCGCTCCTTTCTCGGAGGAGCACTGGGGGTTGGCGCTCTCGCAGCCCTCAGCAGCGTGCCAGTACCGGTGCTTGCAGCCTCACAGCGCGCCCGTAGCCCACGTATCGGTTTTACTTCAGTTCCCCCTAACGTCGCCCCTATGTTTGACGGGGTCACGGTGCCTCCGGGCTATACCTGTAAAGTACTCCTCTCCTGGGGAGATGCGATTATGAACGGAGCGTCACACTGGGACCCGAGCGGTGAGATGACCGAGGCAGTGCAGGAGCAAACCTTTGGCGCTCACATCGACGGCATGCACTACTTTCCGCTGTCCGGTTCGAGACGCGGCTTGTTGGTCACCAACCATGAGTATGTCGATCCCGGACTCGTGAACAACACCCTCTCCTATAGCACTGCCCCTCTGACACTCCCCATGGT
>JANWXO010000141.1 GCA_025057295.1 Candidatus Binatia bacterium
GGCAAAAAATATGCACGGGCGGTGGGGGGGACTTGCCAGGCACCGCCCCGGAAAAGAGCACAGGGTGAACAAGGGCTAGGCAACTGCGCGCAGCTTTTTCCCGTTGCCACGAGAGGAGTTCACGACACCCTGATTATCTGGCAGGAATTCGGCAATGTTGGTCTTGCCGTAGCGCGATCCGGGGAAGAGGGAACGGATCGCAAAGGCGATCTGGCCCATCAGACGCTTCACTCCTGGGGTTTTTTCGACATTGCTGATCGGTTCCAGGCGGATCATGGCGCCGTCAGGTTTTTTGCAGACCTGAAAGAAAAATTGCTGTTTTTTCCCAGGCTCGATGACCAGCGCTTCGAGCAGGAGTTTGCTGCAATCAGTGTTAATATAGTACTCGCTCACACGTTTGATGCCGTCCGGGTCGCGCAGAAACATCTCCGGACGGCGAATGACGATCTGCCGCAGGTCGATTGGCCCTTCGATAGTCACGTTCGGCATTAACCTTCTCCTTGCAGAAAGCAGGGTATGGAAAATTCCCTCCCCATAATCTCCTGCTCACGACTCTCCTGGCGAGACCACCTCGCAAAAGCTTGGTCGTCTGTCCCTCCTCTGCAGACACACCAAGTAAATGTTTATTTACCTTGCCTGACACGGCTGGTCAAGCGTGACTTTTGTGTTACACGGGGGGCCCGTGTCTCCACTTTACAGCGCCGTGCGGAAACGGCTATAAATCTGCAAACTGTCAGAGAATAGCACGCACGGGCGAGCTCTGCTATGTTTGCCACACCGTTGCCGGTTCCGAAGCAAAGAAGTCCCTACGTCGTTACTATCGAAGAGGCGATCGAAGAGATTCGCGCTGGGCGCATGATCATCCTCATGGATGATGAAGATCGGGAAAACGAGGGGGACCTCTGTATGGCGGCGGAGAAGGTGACCCCCGAGGCGATTAATTTCATGGCCAAGTACGGCCGCGGATTGATCTGTTTGCCGATGGCCGAGGAACAAATTGATCGGTTGGGACTGCCGATGATGGTGGCGAAAAATACAGCCCCCCTCGGTACGGCATTTACAGTTTCTATCGATGCCAGACATGGCATTACCCGTGGGATCTCGGCCGAAGATCGGGCGAGGACTATTCTCACTGCTATTGCTGATGAGGTCAAACCCGAAGATTTGGTTGTCCCAGGCCACGTGTTCCCCTTGCGGGCCCGTCGTGGAGGGGTGTTGGTGCGGACCGGGCAAACGGAGGGAGCAGTGGATCTGGCGCGGTTGGCCGGCCTGAAACCTGCTGGGATCATCTGCGAGATCATGCGCGACGATGGAACCATGGCGCGTCTCCCCGACCTGGAGGAGTTCTCTGTCAAGCATGGGTTGAAGATCGCCACCATTGCTGACTTGATCCAGTATCGTCTGCGGCACGATTCCTTAGTCCACCGTGTGGCTTCGGCGCGTCTCCCTACCCGCTACGGGGGAGAATTCATCGCGCATGTCTATACGAGCGACGTGGACGAGGAAGAACACCTAGTGTTGGTCAAAGGGGAACTCTCGCCTGACGAGCCGATTTTAGTGCGCGCCCATGCCGAGTACGTGCCGGGCGACGTCTTCGGCTATGAGCAAAGCAACACCCAGGCTTTGCTGCAAGAGTCGATGCAACTCATTGCGGCTGAGGGGAGAGGGGTGATCCTGTATTTGCGCCAGGAAGGAGTGGGGGGACAGCTGTTTGCCAACGGTGACCGTGCTGGCAGGCGTTCCCGCCGCCCCACCACGAGCCCTGGGTCACAGATCCGCGATTTTCGTGATTATGGCATCGGTGCGCAGATCTTACGCGATCTCGGCGTCCGCAAGATTCGTCTCTTGACGAACTACCCTCGCCGTCTGGTGAGCCTTCCTGGGTATGGGCTGGAAGTTGTCGAGTACGTACCACTGAACGGTACGGCGGTCACCCAAGGCTCTGCAAAGAAAAGGGCACGTACGGCACGAGCCGTGGGATCAGAAGTGGCATGATGCAGACCCCCGATTCTTTGGTCAAAGTGACTGCTGCAGACAAAACCCTGCGCGGGTTGGCAGTGACGACCACACACCTGGTTGAGCAGGTGCGGGTACGACACAAGACTGCCCCTACGGCGAGTGCAGCCCTAGGGCGTACCCTCACTGCTGGGTTGTTGTTGGGAAGCATGCTCAAGCAGGACGAGACCCTCTCGTTGCAATTTCTTGGCAACGGGCCGTTGGGCGGAATTTTTGTCGATGCCAATGCCCGTGGGGAAGCGCGTGGGTTTGTCCATAATCCCCGTACTCACCTCCCTCTGCGCCAGGGAAAACTCGATGTTGGCGGCGCACTAGGCACGGGGACGTTGACCGTCATTCGTACCCAGCCGTGGGGGAAGGAACCCTATCGCAGCATCCTGCCCATTGTCTCTGGGGAGATCGGGGCCGACATTGCCCATTATTTGCTGAACTCGGAACAAATTCCTTCAGCTGTGAGTCTGGGTGTGTTCGTGCGACCTGATGAGAGTGTCGGAGCTGCGGGAGGATTTATCGTTCAGGTGATGCCCGGGGCCAGCGATGAAATCATCTCGCAACTTGAAGCCCGTATTGCCCAAACCAGACCGGTGAGTCAACTGGTCCGCGAGGGGGCGACCTCACGGGAGATTCTCGCCCTCGTGCTGGAAGGCTTCGCTCCGGTCACGATCGACGACATGCCGGTTCGCTTCTCGTGTCGCTGTAACCGCGACCGCGTGTTGGATATGCTCGCCGCCTTAGGCAAAGCTGAGGTCGAGGATCTGCTCACCACCGAAGGAGCGGCTGCTGTGACCTGCGAATTCTGCGGGGAACTCTATACCGTGGGCCGCACAGAGCTGGATGTGTTGTTCTCCGACCAATAAGGGTGTTTCTCTGGTTTGCTGCCACATTTGCTGCATGGGACAAAACAGCCACCAGCGAGCGGTAAGGAAGAGCCGCATGCGGTACCGTTCGGTGTCGGTCCTGGTGTCGATATGCGTGCTTGTCAGGTGGGCGGTCTGTCCGCTGGGGGCGGCGGAGCCGGATTGGCAGGTGGTAGAGCAAGAGGCGGCGGACCTCCTCAGCCGCTATGTCCAGATCGACACCACCAATCCTCCGGGCAATGAAATCGCTGCCGCCACCTTCTGGCAACAGGTGCTGGCACGAGAGGGAATGGAGGCCCAGGTGTGGGAATCTCGACCTGGCCGCGGGGTGGTGTACGCGCGTTTCAAAGGGAGCGGCGAGCGGAAAGCGCTCATTCTCCTCCATCATTTGGATGTCGTACCGGCGCAGCGGACAGAGTGGGATGTTGACCCGTTTGCCGGTGTCATCAAGGACGGCTATGTGTACGGGCGGGGGGCGATCGATTGCAAGGGCGTGGCGGTCGTACAGTTTCTGGCTGTCGCTCTGCTCAAACGCATGGGGGTGCCTCTCAAGCGGGACATTATTTTCCTAGGGACGGCGGACGAAGAAACTGGAGGGCAACAGGGAGCAGGGTGGTTTGTCGAGAACCATTTTGACCTCATTGCCGATGCCGAATTCCTCTTGACTGAAGGGGGTGGAATCCGCATCCAGGATGGCCAGCGTGCGTACGAGGTGGATATCGCCGAGAAGGCTCCGTGTTGGATTCAGCTCGAGGCGAGCGGTCCGGCCGGACACGGTTCTCGCCCGTTGCCGGATATGGCAACCGTCCGGTTGGTGCGCGCCCTGGAGAAGCTCCTGCGCTATCAGACCGAGATCAAGGTCGTTCCAGCAGTGCAGGCCTACTTTACTGCGTTAGCTGAGCGGGAAGACCCGGATACTGCTGTACGCTATCGCAACCTCACTCAAGCGCTGACGGATCCTACCTTTCGGCAGCGCTTTCTTGCGAACCCGACCTACAATGCCCTGGTGCGCAACACCATCGCCCTCACCGTCTTGGAGGGGAGCAGCAAAACCAATGTCATTCCCGCTCAGGCACGGGCGCAGCTCGATTGTCGTTTGCTACCAGGTGAAGATCCGCAACACTTTCTCGCCACGCTGGCAAAAATCGTCAACGATCCCCACATCCGCGTGACTGTGTTGCTCAATTTCCCTCCGTTGGCGTCCGATGCAGACACCCCCTTGTTCCGCGCGATCCGCACGGTAGCCGCACGGCGCGATCCCACCGCCCCGGTCGTGCCCGCGGTCCTGACGGGATTTACCGACTCCCATTACTTCCGTCGCAAGGGCATTGTGAGTTACGGCTTTACGGGGCTCGCCCTGGCCCAGGAAGACGCCCAGCGTGTCCATGGCCTCAACGAGCGAGTGCCAATCGCCAGTTTACGGGAGGGGATACAGATTTTATTCGACGTCCTTCAAGAGCTAGTCAGGAACCCTTCACCAAACCTCTCTACAGGACGAAGCAAGGCTCTCTCCGAAGAGGCTTCAACGGATTATAGAGCTTCGCACTAATTGCTCCACGTCCCTAATCCGCTGTCCTGACTCAACGTGTAAGTACTACCCAGAGGGCACTGACCTGAATCGTCAGTTGCGGCGATGACCAAAGGGTTCGTGCTGGTCACTTGCACTGTCACATGCTCGCTACTGGTAAAGTTCGTATCATCGAGGCTGCCATAGGTGAGGTGTTCCGCGTAGTACGCTTCCATTGCCGTAAACGCGTGTTTCGCGTCAGACATCACCCGCGCGCAGAATGCATTCCCCCGGTAACGCGCGAATTGGGGAATGGCAATCGACGCCAGGATGCCGACGATGGCCACCACAACGAGCAGCTCGATCAGTGTAAATCCTTTTGCATCTCTCATAACATCGTTCCTCCCGGACAGGCTTGAGATTCTCACAAGGACTCTCTTTCTGATTCCTTCGAGCAATCTCTATGCCAAGAGAAATTGGATGGCTCGCGGAGGAACAGTTGTGAGGAGTTCCACCACCTCTCGAGGCACCTGATGGCTTATTTGGATACATAAAATGGCAGCGATGACACACTTTGCCGGTAAAATATGAGCGCGATGTCGAGCGGCCTTTGGGAGTACACTGAGAAGCTGAAGGAGAAACAAAAACGGGGACCGGTTACATACCGGTCCCCGCGGCGGCAGAGCGGTCTCACAAGATCGTTACTGCCACGTAGGTGCTGAACCCTGAGCGTAAACTAAGCTGTCCCCTTTCGGGCAATCGTCGGCGGCCTGACCAGTCGCGGTGACGGTGAAAGGATCACCTGGGGCCCCCGTGCCACTAAAGGCAATGTCGACTCCCTGGCTGGGTGTGAAGTCAACGTCCCCAATCGCTCCGGGATACGCTTCGTTTTCGACGTAGTATGCTTCTGCTGCGGTCATCGCGTTCTTCACGTCGGACTCAACCCGCGAGCAGAACGACTGATTGCGATACGCCGCGAACTGCGGGATGGCGATGGCGGCCAAGATCCCAATAATGGCCACGACGACCAGAAGTTCGATCAGGGTAAAACCTTTGGCATTCTTCACAACCATGGATGCAGTCCTCCTTACAAGCAAAAAATTTTTGGGTTAAGGGTTGGTACTGGGTGCCTTCTACCTACCTAGAGATTCGCCTCAGATATAGATGTCGGTGTAACCTCCTTTCTCTTGCGTATTTTGTCTTTCTCGATCTTGCTCTTTTTCTCTAGCAGATTGTGTGCCAGCTGTTCGGCGGGGGGAAAAAGCGAAAAATCGGAGTGCTGGAAAGAGCTGACACCGTGGAAGACGGGAAGAGAAGAAGCAAGAAACGGCACGGTGTGTCTCTCGGTGACAAATTTCGGCGTTCCATAAAGCAGCATTTACGACAAACGATATTTCTGCAGACGGTGGCGCAACGAGCGGTAGTTGATACCCAAAACTTCCGCCGCCTTTTTCTGTACCCCTCCCGCTTTCTCCAGAGCCGCACGCAGGATCCGTTGTTCGTATTCTTCCAGCTCGGCATCGAGGCTGACGCCTTTGCGGAAGAAGTCGAGAGAGAAGCCATTGGCTTGGCCGGGATCCAGGGCTGTGGGAGAGGGTTGCTGGGGGGAGTGCTGGTGCAAATACGGGGGCAGATCAGTGGTGCGGATTGTATCCTCTTCGGCCATAGTGACAGCGTACTGAATAATATTTTCCAGCTCGCGGATGTTGCCTGGGTAGGAATGATCCAGCAGGATCCGCATCGCCTGCGGGGAAATTTGTCGAATGGTCCTGCCGCTGGCCGCGGCGAAGCGGGAAAGAAAGTGATGGATGAGCAATGGCAAATCGCCACGGCGCTCGCGCAACGGTGGCAGGGCAATGCGAATCACGTTCAAACGGTAGAACAAATCCTCGCGGAACCGTCCGGCTGCGACTTCCTCTTCCAGATTTTTGTTCGTTGCGGCCAACACACGGACATCGATAGGGACTCCTTTGCTGGCGCCGATGGGTGTCACCTCGTGTTCTTGCAGAACACGGAGGAGTTTGACTTGCAGGGGCAGAGAGAGTTCGCCGATTTCGTCCAGGAAAATGGTTCCCCCGTCAGCCTCGCGGAAGAGCCCTAATCGGGTCGTTGTCGCCCCGGTGAAAGCTCCTTTGAGGTAGCCGAACAGTTCGCTCTCGATCAGCGATTCTGGGATCGCGCCGCAATTTACCGGGACAAAAGGTCGCTGTGCCCGCGGCCCTGTGTCGTGGATTGCCCGAGCCACCAGCTCCTTGCCTGTCCCACTCTCGCCGGTGATCAAGACGGTCGTTGTGCTTTCTGCGACCTTGCGAATGAGCTGATATACTCTGTTCATCCCCTCGCTACAGCCGACCAAGCCGGCGAACGAGTCAACCGCTGGTCCGCTGTTTTGCAGAGAGATTCCTTCACTGGCTTCGGCTTCTTTCAGTTCCTGCTCAAGCGCTTTGACGCCCGTGATATCCTGGATGTTGTAGAGCAGGCCGATGGAGTTGCCGTACGTGTCGCACAGCGTGGAGCAGGTAGCGCGCAGAATGCGTTCAGAGGCTCCTTCGCATTCGCGGAAGGGAAATTCACACGGAGGGGAGCTGGGCTGGTACGTCGAGAGAGCAGGGAGGAGGTCTGCGACTTTGCGACCGATGAGCCGGTCCGGTGGGGCGTTGAAGATTTCTCCCATCGGCCCGTTGGCGTACTCGACATGTCCGCCGAGATCGGTGATCAGCACGCCGCTTTCCAAATTTTGGATAACCCCTTGGTAGAGGGAGGATAAACGGCCGAGTGCCTGGTCACGTTCGTCCAGCAGGCTTTCCGTGTGGCACAGCCTGTGGGTGAGATAGCTGCCCAGGATCGCGATAACGTAGAAAGACGTGACGTGCACGACCAGTTGGACCAGGACAGGAAAACCAAGAAGAGGGTCGAGCGAGGACACTGCCGCCGCATGGAAGCTTACAGGAGAGAGCAGACCGTAGTAGAGCAGAGTGACCATCCCGCCGTAGCAGAACGCAGCGAGGGTGGCAGCCCACAGGGCCCCCGGGCGGAACAACAACAGCGCAGCGTTGAGAATAGCGAGGTGATACAAGAAGGGAAACGGACTTTCGAGACCACCGGTCAGGAGGATCGTGCAGGAGACAAAGAGCGTATCAAACACTATTTGTGAGTAAGCAAAGAAGGAAAGGTTGCGCACCTGGGCGAGCAGAATTCCGGAAAGGAGCGAGAAGCAATACGTGCCGGCAAGGATCCAGAGGAGGAGTCTGCCAGCAGCCGCACTCGTCCCACTGAGAGTGCGGTAGTACAACAAAACCGTGGCACCCAATAGGCACGTCGCGATGCCCAAGCGGGCAAGGAGGAACCACTGCAGACGACGATAGAGACTGTCGAGTGCGGTCTCAGCCACGGCTCACTCCTCAGTTCAACACCGTGCCGAGTTGGAAAATAGGCAGATACATCGAAACGACGAGACCGCCGATGACCACCCCGAGGAAGACAATCACCAACGGTTCCATCAGCGCGGTGAGATTGGATACAGCGGTATCTACTTCATCGTCGTAAAAGTCGGCGATCTTGCTCAGCATCGCATCGAGCGCGCCGGTGGTCTCACCGACGTTGATCATCTGACACACCATGGGCGGGAAGACCTTGCTCTCGATCAGCGGTTCGGTCAGCGTTTTGCCTTGGCTGATGCTTTGCCGTGCCGCCATCACTGCTACTTCAACCACTTTGTTGCCCGAGGTTTTCGCCGTAATCGAGAGCGCATCGAGAATCGGCACCCCGGAGGAAATGAGAGTGCTGAGAGTGCGAGTAAAGCGAGCCACAGCCGCTTTACGGAAGATGTCCCCAAAGATCGGTAG
>JANWXO010000142.1 GCA_025057295.1 Candidatus Binatia bacterium
GATGACCGTGGAGCGTAGGCGCATCTCAAGGTGCTCCCGTCATCGCTTCTTCTCGCTACAGCGTTGACAGTGGCTTGCCGTGCGGGAGGCTTGCCGCTACAATCCTGCCCGATTTGCCGAAACTATACGGTATTAGATACAGACCGGCTATTCACGCCATACCTGCCGCTGCGAAGGAGGGAGACATGATGCAGAGGAACGGCTTGCTCTCAGGGTACAAGGTGCTGGACTTTACCCAGATCGTCGCTGGTCCCACTACAACCAGACTCATGGCAGAGATGGGGGCTGAGGTCATCAAGGTTGAGCAAGCACCAGCTGGTGATCCCACTCGGCTGAATCCTGTCATCCGGAAAGGGCGCAGTGCCTATTTTCTGCAGCATAACTTGGGCAAGCAGAGCTTGTGTGTCAACCTCAAAAGCCCGCAGGGGCGGGAATTGGTGCGAGCCCTGGTCCCGCATATGGACGTCGTAGTAGAAAACTATAGCCCTGGGGTGATGGCCCGTCTCGGCTTCAGTTACGAAGAGCTGAAGCCGTTGAATCCTCGCTTGGTGATGTGTTCCATTTCTGCTCTGGGACAGACAGGACCTCTGGCGCACGTCCCCGGGTATGATTATATCGCCCAGGCCTATGCTGGGGTGACCGAGGTGATGGGGGAGCCTGGTCAGGCGCCGGTGATGCCGATGGTGGCGATGGGAGACGTAAGTACCGGCGTGCATGCCCTCGCCGCTATTACTTGTGCCCTCTTGCACCGCGAGCGTACCGGGGAAGGACAGTACATCGATATCTCGTTGCTCGATTCCTACATCCACACCCACGACTTCAGTTTGCAAACCTACAGCGCCAGTCAGGGCCGGTTCGTGCCGACTCGCGGTGGGGCGCATCATACTGGGCTGGCGCCCTGTGGGATCTTTCGCGCCGCGCAAGGGTATATCATCATTGTGGCGGCGCTCGACCATCAGTGGCGGGGGTTGACGCGCGCCATGGGGCGGCCGGAGCTGGCTGACGATCCGCGCTTCCGCACGGTCAAGGACCGCCTCAAACACAAGCGAGAACTGATCGGCGAGATTGAACACTGGCTGCAGTCTTTGCCCGACCGCGACACAGCCCTCGGGGCGTTGGAGCGGGAACGGGTGCCTTGTGCTCCTGTCCTCACGATTCCGGAGGTGGTGCAACATCCCCACCTCGTCGCGCGCGGGACGGTGCGTCCGATCTCCGATCCGGTGTTGGGGGATTTCGTCTTGCCCGGTTTTCCCTTCCGCTTTTCCGCTATGCCGATGCCACAGGCCCTGCGCGCCCCCGACCTGGGGGAACATAACTCCAGCGTGCTCAAGCGTTATCTCGGTTATGATGAAGAGTACGTTGCGCGGCTCACGGCTGCTGGGATCCTGGTCCACCGGCGTAGTGGTGAGGAGTAAGGGGGGACGCCCCCACAAGTGGGGCAGAATCGCCACTCGCAAGGAGGAAAAAGAGTGGGACAACACGGCGAGCCAGGGAGGGAGCATGCACGCCTCAGGAGGTGGGTATATCTCCTGCTGTTCCTATCCTTGGGCGGCTGGGGACAGCCGTGTGCTGCTGGATGGTTGAGCGATTCCTGGTCGCGTTTCGATCGCTATCTTGCCACGTTCGATCCGGCGGGCCGTTTCGTGCGCCAGCCCATCGAGAAACGGATTCCTGCACTCACGTTCAAAGGCTTCTATCGCCAGTGGTCGGATATCTTGCTGACCGGGAATCAACAGATCGGCTTCCGCGATAAGGATTTCCGCTTTCTGCAACTGCAGCATTTGCTGGAAATCGAAATGCACTATCAGTTTTCTCCCCATGTGGAGCTGACCAACGTCAACCATTTTTTGTACGATGGCGCCTATAACTGGCAACATGCGGCCGGACTCTATGCACCGCGACGCACGGAGACGATGCGGGTCTACCATAACTTTGACCGCATCGTGCGCGAGCTCTATCTCAGTTATCGCACCCACAGTTTTGACGTAGTACTGGGCAAACAACAGATCGCCTGGGGGAAAATGGATGGCCGATTCATCGATGTGATCAATGCGATGGACGTGCGTGAAGGGGTGCAGCTCGAGGCCAGCGATTTTGAATACCGCCGTCTGCCAGCGTGGATGGCGAATCTGACCTACTTCTTTGGCGCGAACTCGCTGAACTTCCTTTGGATCCCCAATTTCGAGCAGGACCGCAACCCGGTTTTCGGGTCCCCCTGGTTTTCTCCGCGTCTCCCCCCTGCGGATACCGTCGTACGGGCCAACGAAGCGATCTTACGCGGACGAGCAAATGCAGCGGGTGACACGATCCTGCGGCGGAAGCGGCCGAGCGCCGGTGACTGGGGCGATCATGAATACGGCGTACGATTGGATGTGTCGATGGAGCCGCTGACCTGGGGCCTGATTTACTATTACGCTTGGAACAAGAACCCCACGAATTTCGTCGTCGGTCGCGCGGTTGAGGATGGGGCGACACGACTGCTGGTCCGGCCCCGTCACACGCGGCTGCACCATTTCGGCCTCACTGCCGACTATGCCACAGCGTTTTCTGGAGTGCCTCTCGTGGGAGAACTGCCGATCGTGCTGCGCGTCGAGGGATTGTGGACGAAAGACGTGCGCTTTGCCGACTTTGCACGGATCCAGGCCGCCCGCAGCGGCGACCTGAATGGTGGACACGTCACCCGTGATACCCTGCGTGCTGCCATCGCTGTCGAATTTGCGTTTCCCGGCAACACTGCGGTCATCCTCCAGCCGTCTCTGTTGTACACCTTTCACTGGCGTGAGACTTTAGGGAGCGGGTTTGGCGGGGCAGTTGGAGATGAGTGGAATCTCATCCCGGTCTTCTTCATCGAACGTCCCTTCCGCTTTACACGAGACCGCTTGCGCGTGAGTTTTACCGCCACTCCGTTCCTGAGTGGGCCTACACGGGACTGGCAGGGGGTGAAAACGAAGCTCATTGCCAGCTACAACTTTTCCCAGTTCATCACCGGTCGTATCATCTATACCGCCTACAGTAGTGGCGACCGGACCGATATCTACGGCCAATATGACAAGTGGGACAATGTCGGTTGGGAGGTCAGCTATGAGTTCTGAGCTGTCTGCAGAGGGCAGAATCCCCTTGGTCCAGAGTAGGTGCGTATTTTGATGAAGAAAGCTCTTGCGATAGTTGGGAGTCTTTGGCTGGCGTGCTCGTCCCTCGTAGGATGGGCAGCTGAGAACAGTGCCAGGGTGAAGACCTGGAAAACGGTAGAGGAGTTGACCGAGGCTGAAAAGCGCGACATCGACCTGCGCACGGAGACGCCGCGTGATCCGCAGTGTCCCTATTTGCCAGCGGAGCCATACCCCTTTCAACCGCCCTATACGGCGGAAGAGATGGGATACTGTTCGATGGAGTTCCCCCATATTTCGCGCTGGTCCCACATTATGGCCGACGCCTACGGATCGCTGACCAGCGGTGGATATCTCAACCAAGGGATCACGATAGGTCTCAACTACTATATGCCAGGCAGTGGCATGCGTGGGTACCTTGAGCACACGGCCCCGGGGCAAGAGTACTACCGCCTGGTGTTCTACTATACCTACCCGCCGGAGAACTGGGGTGCCCAAGAATTATGGGTGCTCTACCGCACCGATCAGCAGGCCACCACCAAGCTCGATTACTTTACCTACTTTCCATCCCTCCGCCGCGTGCGTCGCCAACCCCAACCACGTCGCGGTGAGCGCTTTCCCAATAGCGTCCAGTCTTTTGATGATATCGTGGGACGAGATGCCTGGGAGTTTTCCTGGCGTATCGTGGGAGCCGATGTCCTGTATGAGACGGTACGCTTTCCCACCACCCGCCCGTCCATCACCCTGACAGACGCGGGTGGACACCTGCGAGAGGTTCCTGCCACGCAACTCAAAATGATGGGAGACACATACCCCTTCTACACCGCTGACGGGGGGGTGCCCTGTTATGTGGTCGAAGCAAGAACGAGGCAGGATTGGTTGCCGCATTATCCCGCCAGCAAGCTCCTCTATTGGCTCGATCGTCACTATTTTTATCCGCTCCGCATCGAGCAGTACGATCAGGCGGGGCGATTGCGTGTTGTTGAGGTCCGGATCGCGAAGCAAGAAAATCCAGCCCTAGAAGACCGCGGTTACGCTGCTCTGATCACCCTCTATTACGATCTCTCCCTCGACTTGATGAGCTATAGTGTCCATGATGCCCATACGGTAAAAGAGTGGTCAGAGACAGACCGGAAAACGCTGTTCGGCCCCGATTTCATGCGCCGTGGCTGGCTGATGTATCCGCTCAAAACGCACTCGCTCGTGCGCACGCCGGAAGAATTTTACCTGCGCCCCTTGTTATATCCGGACAAATTCCCGCGCGAGCGCACGATCGAGGTGGCAGCGGACGTTGCTGCTCGCATCCAGGCCCAGGAGGCAGCCGGGCATCTGGTGTTTGGTGCGGTGGGAACGACACTGACCGGACCGTAAAGAGACAAAAGAGGCTCAGCAGACCTCTTGCAGGAGGGACTATGTCAAGGCGCACCATGCTATTAGGAGGGGCGGTGCTCTTCGCGCTTGTGGGTGGGATCGCACTCTTTCGGGAGACCGGTTCTGCCGCGGACAGGGAGGATCCTCGCCTCCTGCCTGGCTACATTGCTGATCCAGAAGGGTACTGGAAGGGCGATCCCTTCGCACCTGGTGCGGTGACGGCGCATCCCGTGCCGCCGGCGGAAGTCCGTGCCCGCGCGGCCCAGCAACAGCAGGCGAAAGCGGCTCTGCAGGTAGAAGACGCCAAGCAGATTCTGTTCGGCGACATGCACGTGCACACGACCTATTCGGTTGATGCCTACCGCTTCAGCCTGCCGCTGATGCAGGGCTCGCGTGGGGCGCACCCCCCGGCGGATGCGTGTGACTACGCGCGCTATATCTCCCAGCTGGATTTCTTTTGGATCACCGATCACGCCGAGTCGTATACGCCGCAGCACTGGAAGGATACGCTAGAGGCGATACGGCAATGCAACGCAGTGGCGGGGGATCCGCAGAATCCTGACCTGGTAGCCTTCGTGGGCTGGGAGTGGACGCAGATGGGAAGGACGGCGAAGGAGCATTATGGCCATCATAACGTCTTCTTCCGCGACACCGATCCAGACAAGATTCCTGCACGGCCGATCGCCGCTCCTGGGCCGGCTACAGACGCGCTGCGGAGTCAACTAGCCCGTATCCCGGAAAGCATCAAAGATGCTGACCCATTTCACCGCTCCTACTATGAGGCATTTGACCGCTTCGTGAGCCAGATGGGCGCTACGCCCAACTGCCCCCAGGGCCGCAACACGCGGGAGCTCCCACCAGATTGTTTTGAAACAGCGGCCGACCCAGGCACCCTGTTCCGCAAGCTCGATGAGTGGGGCTTTGATACGCTAGTGGTCCCCCATGGTACCGTCTGGGGTATCTATACCCCGCCAGGCTCCTCCTGGGAGACCCAATTGGTCAAGGAGCAGCACGATCCCGAGAAGATGCGCCTCATCGAGGTGTACTCCGGTCACGGGAACTCGGAGAACTACCGCGACTTTCGTGAGCGCGTGTTCGACGCTACTGGGAGGCCCTCCTGCCCGGAGCCGCAGGCCAATTACCTGCCCAGTTGCTGGCAGGCGGGGGAGATCATCCGCAAACGCTGTCAGGAGATCGGCTTGGATGCCGCCGAGTGCGACAAACGTGCGGCCGAGGCCAGGCAGAACTTTGTTGCGGTTGACAGTATTGCCGGCTGGCTGACCGTCCCTGGGACTGAGGTGGAGGACTGGCTGGACGCCGGGCAGGCGCGGGATATTTTTTTACCGGCCTTCAACTACCGCCCACTGAAGTCGGTGCAGTACGGGTTGGCGATCCGCAACTTTGCGGATCCCAAAGCGCCGCTCCGCTACAAGTGGGGGTTTCTCGCGTCGAGCGATAATCACTCGGCACGTCCGGGGACAGGGTTCAAGCAGTATGACCGCAAACCGGCGACCGAAGCCTTTGGCGAACGCAGTGCGTATTGGCGTGAATTACTGTTTGGGAAACAGCGCTACCCGGCTGCGCGATCGGTGACGCTGGAGAGCCTGCCGTTGGGTCTTGGAACAGCCGAGTTCGAGCGTCAGGCTTCGTTTTGGACTCTCGGCGGGCTGGTGGCGGTTCATGCCACCGGGCGGAGTCGGGAGGCGATCTGGGAGGCGCTGAAGCGCCGGGAAGTCTACGGCACCAGCGGCCCCCGCATCCTGTTGTGGTTCGATCTGCTCAACGGCAGGGATAAGGCCGGAAACGACACGGTCATTCCTATGGGGGGAGAGACCGTGATGAAACAGCCCCCACGGTTTCGTGTCCGTGCTGTGGGGTCCTTCAAGCAATTACCGGGCTGTCCGCCATGGGTCACGCAGGTCTTGTCGGCCAAACGCTTACAGAAGCTGGCTTCGGGTGAGTGCTATCACCCCTCGGACGAACGGTATTTCATCGACCGCATCGAGGTCGTGCGCATTCGCCCCCAGGTGCGCACGGATGAGCCCGTCAAGGACTTGATCGAGGATCCCTGGAAGGTCTTCCAGTGTGAACGTGATCGTGCGGGGTGCACGGTGACCTTTGACGATCCGGACTTTGTCCGCGACACGGTGTACTACGTGCGAGCCATCGAAGAGGAAACCCCCACTGTCAACGGGGGGAATCTGCGGCCAACATTTGATGAGCAAGGAAACGTGATCGATGTGACGCCGTGCTACGGCGACTATCGGACCGAGGAACAGGATGACTGTCTGTCGCTGGTGGGACACCGAGCCTGGTCCTCACCGATCTACGTGGACTACGGGGGAAGCTAAGTTGCGAGCGGGGGCGTGCAGTATGGACGCGAGGCAGTGGCGATACAGGGTCTTGGGTGTCGGGGCCGCAGTCGGTCTCGTCCTTGCCCTGGCTGGCGCATTCGTGCCGTCCTCTCTGACTGTTGCAGAGCCCGTCCTCGCTCGCGTCAATGGCAAAGCGATCACCAGAGAGGAGGTGAGTGTTGCCCTGGAGCGCTCGGCGAGCAAAGATCTCCGCGCGACGCTCGCATTCCTCGTTGATCAGGAGTTGCTCATTCAGCGTGGCGTCGCTATCGGGCTGCTCGACTCTGACCTCACCGTCCGCAAGGCGCTCGCCATGGCTGTGATCGATGCGGTTGTCGCCGAGGTGCTGAAGGAGGATCCCTCGGAAGAGGAGTTCCGTGCGTTCTACGCCGCGCATCGATCGGTGTTCTCACTGCCGGCCCGCCTGCACGTTCAACACCTCTTCGTGGCTGAGGATGGGGACCCGCACGCCGCACGCGTCAGAGCGGAGCGGGCGGTGGCGGCGATTGCTCAAGGGATGCCTTTCAGCGAAGCGCGTGAACGATACGGTGAGAGGGAGCACGTCTCCCTGCCAGATACCCCTTTGCCCATCCATGTCGTACGTCGCTCCCTAGGGCCGATATTGGCTGAGACGGTCCTGACGATGAGGGTAGGCGAGGTCTCTCCTCCGGTGCGGTCGCCCCAGGGCTATCACGTTTTGCACCTCGTGGGGGCTTACCCGGAAAGGGTGCAGCCGTATGAAGCGGTGACACAAGAAGTGAGGAGGGAATACTTTCGCCGCAAACGAGACGAAGCGCTGCAGCGACTCGTCGATCGTCTGCGCCGGAGCGCCACGATCGTGCTGTCGCCACAGGCTCCAATAGAAAAAGAATGACGAGCCAGGAACCGTGGACACGTTGGCGGGCGCTGTGTCTGCTCGCCGTTGGAGCGGCGCTCGGTGTCGCTTGCGGCGTTGGCTCGGTGCTGCGGGCAAGCCAACCGGAGGGAGACACAGTGCCGGAGGGGGTGATAGCCCTGGTGAATGGCAAAGCGATCGCCATGGAAGACTACGCACGCGCGGTGGCGATGGTGGCCAGCGACAAACGCGGCGAGATCACCGCTGCAGACCGAGCTGAGGTGCTTCGCCGGCTGATCGACGAAGAGCTGCTGATTCAATATGGGATCGAGATCGGGCTGGTGGAATCTCACCGCGCTGTTCGCCAAGCCATCGCTCAAGCGATGCTTGCTGCCATCGTCAGCGAGCATGCCAGCGAACGCCCATCTGAAGAAGCCCTCCGCGCTTTCTACGACAAGAATCGTTCTCTGTTTGTTCGCCCGCTTCGCGGGGGCAGCACGCGCATGTCGACAGAGACGGAAGAAGGACCTCTGCCGTTCGACGAGGTGCGGACGCAG
>JANWXO010000143.1 GCA_025057295.1 Candidatus Binatia bacterium
GTTGTTGTGAACGACACCATCTACACCGACATCACTGAGCAGAAACTGATCGCCCTCCTGACGACCAGCGCTCAGGACCTCCCGCCCGCCTCTCCGACCCCATCGCCCTCCGCTGCGAGGTACACCATCGACCCTTACGAGCAAGAGGCCGAGCATTTCTCCGTCTTCCGTCAGGTATTGGCCAGCAGCGACACCACCTCGGTCATCCAGACGCTCAAAGACAGCGGCTTGCGCGGGATGGGTGGTGCCGGGTTTCCCACCGGGGTCAAATGGGAGATCGTCAAGAATGCCGCGAGCAATGAAAAGTATGTAGTCGTCAACGCAGACGAAAGCGAGCCAGGGACCTTCAAGGATCGTTTTCTCATGGAGCGATTCCCCTATCTGTTGCTCGAGGGTACGCTGCTCGCTGCCTATGTGGTTGGCGCTGGACAGGCCTATATTTTCATCCGCCACGAGTACCCACACCAAGAACAGGCGCTGGCCGACGCACTGCAGCGGGCACGGGCACAGGGGCTCGTCGGTGCACATATCCTCGGCTCCTCTTTCTCTTGCGACGTCGAGATCTTCGTGAGCGCCGGGGGGTACATCTGCGGCGAAGAAACAGCCCTGCTGGAAGCGCTGGAGGGGAAACGCGCCGAGCCCCGCAATAAGCCGCCCTTCCCAGGCACCTACGGCTTGTGGGGCAAACCAACGCTGATCAACAACGTGGAAACCCTGTGTATGGTCCCGGCTATTCTGCGGCACGGAGCAGCCTGGTTCCGGCGTCAGGGGCGCAACAACTCCGGACTCAAATACCTCGGTCTGAGCGGGCATGTCCAACGTCCAGGCGTCTACGAAATCCCTCTCGGCGTATCCGTGCGCGAATTCATCGAGGAATACGGCGGAGGGATCAGAGGGGGAAAGCGACTGAAGGCCTTCTCGCCCGGCGGGGCGTCGTCTGGATTCCTGCCGGCAGAGATGGCGGATATCGCCCTCGATTTTCAATCCCTCGCCCAGGTCGGCTCGATGCTCGGCTCGGGTGCGGTGGTGGCCCTTGCCGAGGGCACGTGCATGCTCGACGCTGCCCTGAACGTTCTCACCTTTTTTCGCAACGAGTCCTGCGGCAAGTGCGTCCCCTGCCGGGTGGGAAGCGAGAAAATCGTCGATATCCTCGAGCGCGCGACCCGCGGGCACGCTGCGTCCGAGGAAATCGAGCTGATCGGCGAACTCGCCGAGACGATGCAGCTTACCTCCATCTGCGGGCTCGGGCAAGCCGCTCCCCTGCCGATCACATCAGCGCTCAAGTATTTTGGGCAGGAGATCATGGTTCACCTCACTGACAGACGGTGTCCAGAAGGAGTATGTTTCCAACCATGAACGACGTTCTCCTCCCCTCCTCCTCTTGCCTCTCACCTCTACCTAGGAGAGGAGAAAAACAGAACGCCTCTGCCATCATCTTGGCCGGCGGCAAAAGCTCGCGCATGGGGCGACCGAAGGCGCTCCTGCCGTTCGACGGCGAGCCACTCATCGTTCATCTCGTGCGTCGCCTCTCTCCGCTCTTCGCCGATATCGTCGTCGTGGCTGCACCCGACCAGGAACTGCCTGCTGTCCCCGCAACTGTCGTTCACGATACCGTCGCGTACCAAGGACCGGTCGGAGGCCTCTATTACGGGTTACAGGCGGCACGCACAGAGAGGTGTTTCGTCACCGCCTGCGACGCCCCCTTCCTCAACCTCCCGTTGATCGCTTATCTGCTGGAACAAATCACCGACTGTGACGTCGTCGTACCGTTCTGGCAGGAGCGACTCCAGCCGTTGCACGCTGTGTACCGCCGTTGGGTGGTTGCGCTTCTGCAAGAGCAACTGGTACGCCAGGAGTTGCGCCCGGTTGCGCTGTATACGAAGGTGCGGACCCGCGAAGTCTCTCCGGAAGAGATTCGTCGCTTCGATCCCGAAGGGCTCAGTTTTCGCACTATGAACACACCGGAAGAGTATGCAGCCGCGCTCGCGTTGTGGCGTGCACGGCGCGTCGTGTGTACAGTCGAGCTCTTCGGCGTGGCGCGGCTCAAGGCCAAGGTCGCCAGTGTCCCGCTGACTTTACCCCCCGGCGCGACCCTGAGGGATGCCTTTGCCGCGCTCGCAGAGCAGATCCCGGACTTGGTCGGTTCCGTCGTCACCGCAGACCGGCAGGGCCTCACCGCCGGCTATGCCTGCAACGTCAACGGCACCCTCTTCACCTGCGACCCCACCACCCCACTGCACTCTGGCGACAGCGTGTTGATTTTGTCAAATGACGCAGGGGGGTAACACAGGACCGCGCATGTACGGTTTCCACAGACGTCTCCTGTGGGTTGAGCTGAGCAGTGGCACCGCTTCCTGGCACGAGCTCACGGAAGCGCGTTTACGGGCGTTTCTCGGGGGCATCGGCCTGGGTACGAGTTTGCTCTACGATTGTGCCCCCCCGGCCGTCGACCCGTTCGCACCGGCCAATCCGTTGATCCTCGCCAGCGCCCCCCTCGTCGACACCGGCGTGACGACGACAGCAAAGTTTGCCGTCGTGACCACCTCGCCGCTGACAGGTTTCATCGCCGACTCGCTCTCCTCCAGCCTCTTCGCCCTGGCGCTCAAACGCACCGGCTGTGATGCCGTGATCATCACCGGGGCGGCAGCAACGCCAGTGTACCTCTTCCTCACGGAGGACCGGGTCGAACTGCGCGAGGCAGCGCACCTGTGGGGGAAGAGCGCCCAGGAGACCGCAGCGGCCATTCAGCAGGAATGGGCAAACGCGGAGGTGCGCGTCGCTGCCATCGGCCAGGCCGGCGAAAACCGGGTGCGGTTTGCCACGCTCAGCAACGAGGGTCGCCACGCCGGGCGCGGCGGCATTGGTGCGGTCATGGGGGCGAAAAATCTCAAGGCGGTCGCGGTGTCCGGGCAGCGTCGGGTCCAGGTCGCCGACCCGGACGGGGTGGAAGCGTTCGCTACCGTGTTGCGCCGGAAGAGCCTGGGCCCGCTCACCGCCAAATACCGCGAAATCGGTACCGTCGCCAACGTGGCGGTGTTCAACCGCCTCGGTGTCTTGCCCACCCACAATTTTCAACAATCGACCTGCGAGGCAGCCGAGGCGCTGAGCGGCGAGCACCTGTTGACGACCCGCTTCAGCCGGGTCCATGGCTGTGCCTCCTGTACCATCCGCTGCGAGCGTTTGTTTCGTGCCTTGACCGGAGAGGAACAGAGGCTGGAGTACGAAACCCTCTTCGCCCTCGGCCCGTTGTGCGGCATCGCAGATCCGGAGGTTGTTGTCCGTGCCGCCCATCTCTGCGACCGCTACGGCCTCGACACGATCAGCACTGGAGGAACGATCGCGTGGGCGATGGAATGCGCAGAAAAAGGGATCTGGCCGGCGGCGCGGACGCAGGGAATCCGTTTTGGCAGTGCAGAGGCGTTGCTCTCGCTCATCCCCGCAATTGCGACCCGGACCGGGCTCGGCGCGCTCCTGGCCGAGGGCTCGCGCCGGGCGGCAGCCCAGCTCGGAGACGAGGCGCAGCGATGGGCCATGCACGTAAAAGGGATGGAATTACCCGGCTATGAACCGCGCAGCTTAAAAACTCTGGCGCTCGGACTCGCCGTCAGTGCGCGCGGCGCCTGTCATAACCGCTCCGGGGCATACGAAGTCGATTTCTCTGGACAGGTGGACCGGTTGCGTGCCGAGCCGGGCCGTGGAGCCTTGGTCGCTGCTGCCGAAGACTTCGCCGCCGTGCTCGATTCCCTCATCGTCTGCAAATTTCTCCGCAAATGTTTCGACAATTTTTTCGAGCAAGCGGCTGACCTCCTCGGTGCCGTCACTGGATGGTCTTATAGCGCCGAGGAACTGCGCCGCGTCGGTGAACGGATCAATACCCTGAAAAAACTCTACAATATCCGCAGGGGGTGGCAGCCGCACGACGACTGGCTCCCCCCACGGTTGCTCAGCGAACCTCTGCCAACGGGCGTCGCGCAGGGAACGCGGCTGACAGCGACCGAGTTGCGTGGCATGATCCAAGGGTACTATACGGCCCGGGGATGGGACGCGCAGGGGTTTGTCCCCGAGCAAAAGCGTCAGGAATTGGGAATAGGGAATGAGGAATCGCTTTCCGGCGTGGCGAACATATGGCACACAAGGGTGTCGGTCGGGGGTTGAGGTATCCAGCGCTCTGGCAGACACCGTAGTCCCAGACACAGCGAGAACACTATGTCCACCATGCATGCACCTGTGACACTCACCATCGATGGTCGCCCCATTACCGTGTCAGAAGGCACGACGATTTGGGAGGCTGCCCGACAACTCGGGATCGATATCCCTGTCCTCTGTCACGACCCCCGTCTCCCTCCTGTCGCCGTCTGTCGGGTGTGCGCGGTAGAGGTCAAAGGGGCACGCGTCGCCCAGGCAGCGTGCATCCGCCGTGTGGAAGCCGGGATGGAAGTGAGAACCCACACCGACCAGCTCACACGCGTCCGTCGCATGCTGGTCGAACTCCTCCTCGCTGACCACCCCATTCCCTGCGCCAAACATGAGAAAAACCGGGACTGCGCTCTGGAACTGCTAGGGGAACAGTACGGACTCCTGCCGGTCTCCTCAGGGGAGCGGGAACGCACAAGGGCTGCTGCTCCTGCCCCGCACCAGTCGCGGGGTCGGCTCCATGACAGGGGTGGCACGATCCGCGTCCGCCCGCGGGTGCTGGAAGATGGGCACGACCTCTCCTCCCCAGTCATCGCTGTCGATCATCACGCCTGTATTCTGTGTGACCGCTGTATCCGCGGGTGCGACGAGATTCAGAACAACGAGGTGATTGGCCGCACCGGCAAAGGCGCACAGACCCGCATCGGGTTCGACCTGAACCTGCCGATGGGGCAATCCACCTGTGTTTCGTGCGGCGAGTGCGCTGCGGTGTGCCCCACCGGCGCCCTGATGCACAAACCACTGACGATTGACGTACCTCTGTCGGAAACGAAAGCCGTCGATTCCGTCTGTCCGTACTGCGGCGTCGGCTGCGCCATCACCTATCATGTGAAGGACAACACCATCGTGCAGGTGAGCGGCCGGGAGAGTCCGGTGAACCACGGACGTCTGTGCGTCAAAGGACGGTATGGTTTCGATTATGCTCTACACCCGCAGCGGCTCACGGTTCCTTTGATCCGCAGAGCAGAATTCTACCCCAAGGGCCCCCTCTCAAAAGACGTGCGCGGCGAAGACGGTCGCTGGCAGCGCAAACCCGGAGGGATCGTCGACTATGCCGAAGTGCTGCCGGCCTTCCGTGAAGCAAGCTGGGAAGAAGCGCTCGATCTGGTGGCGAGCAGGCTCAAACAGATTAAGGACCGATACGGGCCCGGTGCCCTGGCCGGCTTCGGCTCGGCCAAATGCTCCAACGAAGAAGCCTACCTCTTCCAAAAGCTCGTGCGCGCTGTCTTCGGCACCAACAACGTGGATCACTGCACCCGGCTCTGTCACGCCTCCTCCGTCGCCGCCCTGCAGGAAACGATCGGCTCGGGCGCGGTGTCCAACGTTTTCGCCGACATTCAGTACGCTGACGTCGCGATCGTCATCGGGTCAAACACGACGGAGAACCACCCGGTCGCCGCGACGTTCTTCAAGCAAGCCGCCAAGCGCGGCACGACCCTGATCGTGATCGACCCGCGCCGCCCGGCGTTAGCCGATCACGCGCACTATTACATCAGTTACAAACCGGGAACGGATGTCGCATTCCTCAACGGCCTGATGCACGTCATCATCGCCGAGGGGCTCATCGACGCCGACTTCATCGCCAGGCGGACCGAGAACTTCGCCGCTCTGCAGGAGACCGTCAAACACTACACCCCGGAAGTCGTCGAAAAGCTGACCGGGGTGCCGGCCGAGCAGGTACGCACCATCGCTCGCGTGTACGGCCGCGCCAAAAACGCCATGATCTTTTGGGGGATGGGTATCTCGCAACACACCACCGGAACAGATAACGCCCGCTGCCTCATTTCGCTGTGCCTGATGACCGGCAACATCGGTCGTCCCGGCACTGGACTCCATCCCCTCCGTGGCCAGAACAACGTGCAGGGAGCCTCGGACTCCGGACTGATCCCGATGGTCTACACCGATTACCAGCGGGTCGATACCCCGCAGGTGCGCGAGAAGTTCGAGAAGGCCTGGGGCGTCGCGCTCGATCCCAAGCCTGGGCTGACCGTGGTGGAGATCACCCACGGTGCGCTGCACGGTACGATCAAAGGGATGTACATGATGGGGGAAAATCCCTTCCTGAGCGATCCCAATATCAACAAAGTACGGAAGGCGCTCGCCAATCTCGAGTTCCTGGTCGTGCAGGATATTTTCCTGACCGAGACGGCCGAGTTTGCCGATGTGATCTTGCCGGCTGCCAGTTTCCCCGAAAAAGAAGGCACCTACACCAACACAGACCGGCGGGTCCAGATCGGCCGCAAAGCGATCGATCCGCCCGGTCAAGCGCGACCCGATTGGCAGATCATCTGCGAGATCGCAACCCGTATGGGCTACCCCATGCACTACCACTCCCCGGAAGAGATCTTTCGCGAGTTGGTCTCTCTCTCCCCTAACCTCGCCGGGTTGAGTTACGCCAAGCTCGGCACCAGCGGGGAGTTGTGGCCCTGCCCCGATCCTCATGCACCGGGACAATCCGTGCTGTTTACCGACAGTTTTCCCAAGGGCAAGGGGAAGTTCGTCCCGGCGGAATTCATGCCAGCCAAAGAGCTCCCCGACGCCGAGTTCCCCTTCGTCCTCAACACCGGACGGGTCCTGGAGCACTGGCATACCGGCACGATGACGCGCCGCGCGAAAGCGCTGGACGCCATCGAACCTGAGCCCTTTGTCGAAATCCACCCCGAAGACCTCAGCACCCTGGGTCTCCAGGACGGTGACTGGGTGCGGGTCAGCTCGCGTCGCGGTACGATTGTTCTGAAGGTGCGCAGTGGGAACCGCACGCAGAAGGGGAGCGTCTTTATCCCCTTCCACTTCCGCGAGGCTGCTGCGAACCTGCTCACGCTCGACGAGCTGGACCCCTACGGCAAGATCCCGGAGTTCAAGTTCTGTGCGGTGAAGGTAGAAAAGGTCAGAGAGCAAGAAGATCTCGCCGCCGCGTCCGCTGCGTGACACATCAACGCAAGGACTGCTGCGTGTGTCGCCCTCGCTGTTGAAGGAATAGCAAGAGAGCTCCGCTTTGGAGGCTCCCCACCGGCGGCTGGACTCGGCACGGGCGTTTTGGGAGATACGTTCCTCCGCAGGCGGTGAAACTTTCAGATGTACGATGAAGTACCTGCTGCGGACCGTGCCTATCGACGGCAACCGGCAGCAGCCCCTATGTCCCACGTTTCGCCCGAAACCTGGCGATCCGGCAGTACACCGTCCGCCGACCGGTCCATAAACGCGCAGCAACGCGGCGCACGCTCTCACCTGCGCCCAACCAGAGAAGGGCTCGTGCCCACTGCCCCCTCTCTGGTCAGGCTTGCGTGCCGGGCTCGTCTCCCTTGTGTCTCTCCAGGGTGTCACGCTCGTGTGGCCGGAGCGCTATTGCCTGCAACCGTATGCCCAGGCGCCGCAAGGCGAGGGTCACGCTGGCACGGGTCACCGAGAGCTGATGCGCTGCTCGCAAATACTGCTGCAGTAACGAGACGTTCCACACTGCCGCGCGATAGCCGACCTCAGACGGCGCATGGCGCAGGATCGTCGTGAGCAGAGAGTCGAGCGCTTGCGGGAGAGTTGGTGGCCGACCACTGCGCGGCCGATCTGCCAGTCGCAGGCGGATATCGGTGTGGTGGGTACGCCGCTGAAAGCTGGCGACCCAGTTGTACACCGTCTGGCGGCTGACGCAGAGCCGGCGGGCAACTGTCTGAGGGCTATGACCGGCATCGAGCCATAACAACCCCTGCGCACGCCGGGCTTCGGGAGCGAGTGCAAAAGAGGCAAGAACTCCCTGCAACAGCTCCCGTTCGCGTGGGCTCAACACGAAGGCAGGTGCACCTTTCTTTGGGCGGGCCATGGTCGCCGCGGCCTTCTTGAAAGCACTACCGAGGATGTCACTCCTCTCCCCCACTCACCCCATACTACTCACTCCGGACCGCTCACCTCCCCTGCTCTAGTACAGCAGATATTGCAACTCCACCCAAATGTTGTCCC
>JANWXO010000144.1 GCA_025057295.1 Candidatus Binatia bacterium
AGCCTTGAAGCCCATATCCACTGCGGCTGCGCGGGCGTACTCCTCACTCAGAGTGAGCACTTCGGCGTTTTTCCCCTGGGCGATCAATGACAGGATGCGGCGGTTCCAGGCATCATCTTCAGGGCGGGAAATACGATCCGCCTGGGGATCGATATCCTCGGTGAAAAAACGGGCGGAGAGCAGCGTACACGCCACCACCACTGCCCGCTTGCCGCTTTCCTCGATGGCCTGGCGCACGGCGTGACCGAGGGTGAGAGAATCGCGCTGCCCAGCGTAGATGTTGCACGACACGATCACGGCTGGGATCGTATCTTCTGGATTCAGGAACCGTAACGTCACCAGGGTCCCGGTATCGAGGGGGAATCCCTCGTAATTCACCGTCTTCGTCGCTAATCCCAGCGACGAGGCGATCTGGGCCGCTCTCAGTGCCACCTCGGTATCTACCCGCAAGTGAAAAGGGATCTCTCCGAACTCGTACCAGTTCTCGTCGACGTGCACGCCCGCAAGGTGCGGACGGGCTTGAAAGGAGTGTCCGAGCACCGAGAGCCATTGGGTACTGTAGAGGGCGATAAGCTCTGGGTTGAGCGCTCTGATCTGTTGCCCAACCCGGCGGAGCGCCTGCCGCAGAGTATCCCACGCATCGGCCTGTATCGCAGCAAGGAGATGTGGCAGCCCGGGCACAAGGTACGCCCTCTGGATAAGACCTGTCGACATATCTCCTCCCCGCACGCGCCCTGTGGTCGCGGTCATGTTATGCCCTATGCTCCGGGGGTCGCTACCGCCGTCCCCCCCGTGAGGTCCCACTCGACTACGGCATTCCCGGTACCGATGACCGTCCAATAGCCGTGGATCTGTGCCGGCACTCGCGGGAATCCCATCGCCGACAGCATCCAGGTGAGGCCGCCAGATTTCACCTCCGCTGCGGTTTGTTCCATGAACTCAGGAAGAATAGCCAGCAACTCCTCGATCTGGCCTTTGCGCATCAAGTCCAGGACACGCATGTCCCACTGGTACTGCGCATGGTTGTAAATGACCTCCTTGCTCATGTCCTCAACGAGCTCTGGTTCACGGTCGAAATGGAGATGGGAGAGCGTATTGCTGGCGGCGAGCACGGCGCGTCGGCCGGTTTTGGCGATGGCGCGCGCGGTCGCCCGTCCGAGCCTGATCATCTGTTCTTGGCCGATCGCGGTCGAGTAGAAATAGGGCGAGTTGTTAGCCGAGATGCCGAGGACCGGGATGTCCCAATCCGGGTTGAGCATGTGCAGCGACACAATGGTTCCATAGTCCACGCGGAAGTTGGGGTTGGTCATCTTCTTTGCCACTAACCCCTCGCGGCGCGCCTCTTCGTAGCAGGCATCGGCCAACTCGACATCCACTTCCATCTCGTAGCGGTAGCGAAACAGATGGGGGAAAATTGGATCGACCGAGAGTCCCTGCAGGCGGGGGACACGCAGAAAGTGGTGTCCGACGATGGTCATCCAGTGAGGGCTGTGGACTACAAGGACGTCAGGCTTCCACGCTTTCACCTTCTCACGACACCGCTCATACGCCCAACGCAATATTTCCCACCCTCCGGTGGAGCGAGGCTCATTGCGTGCGGGGTTCTCTCCATACACCAGGTGCGGAGGGTGGGGGGCGAGAAACCCAGCCAAAATCTTGCCCGCTGCGGCCATATATGTCCTCCCGACGAGGAATAGGCGGATTTTCCTCCTGCCCGAGAGGGGTTGTCAAGGCGCAGCTCCGTCCTCCGCTCCTCGCATGGTCCTTTGTGGTGCAGGTGCCCTTCTCGCAAGGACGAAGGATCGGAGCGGAGCCGAGGATCCCAACTGTCTAGGACGGACACCTTTCTGCTCGTGTCAAGCCACGCCGCGATCATCGCCGTGCACGAGCCCCCACGCGAGAGCGGTAGTGCTCCGCTTGCACACCCTCACGCCTTCGGTCAGAGTGTATGCACCACCCTGTTCGGTATCGGAGGCTTCATGGCAGACGCACGCGCAGCTGCTGCATCGCATGACACAGGCGCACGCCGCTGGCGGAGCCTGATCCTGAGCCTGTTGGTGAGCGGAGTGTTCCTCTACCTTGCCTTCCGCAACATCCAGCTCGACGAGTTAGCAGCAGCGTTGGGACGTGTCGATAGTGGCTGGCTGCTGGTTGCGATTGGCGTGAGTATCCTGATCATGGTGTTCCGCGCCTGGCGCTGGCAACTGGAGCTGTTGCCGCTCGCCCATGTGCCACTTGGCCGGCTCTGGGTCATCACCGCGGTGGCGTACATGGCGATCAACCTACTGCCGGTACGGCTGGGGGAGATCGTCCGTCCGTGGCTCTTGTCGCGCCGCTCGACGATCTCTTTCTCCAATGTGGTCGGGAACCTCGTGCTGGAGAAGACCTTAGATTCGGTGATCATTGTGTTCTACATTCTGGTCGGCCTGCTGACCATCGACAACCTCCCCCTGTGGGTGCGACGCGGCGCGATTTTCCCCGCAGGAGCAGCCATACTGCTGGTGTCGGTGGTGCTCCTTTTTTGGTGGCGCGGGGAAGCCTTTGTCGATCGGTGGGTGCTCCACCTCCTGCCTCAGCGCATGCGGGGGGGGCTGAAGAGAATCCTCGCTGCGGTGGTAGACGGCATGCGTATTATTCCCAACCCCGGGTTGTTGCTGGTGGTATTTCTGGTCTCGCTCGTCCTGTGGTTTCTCCCTATTCTCTCCAGCTATATCATGACGTTGGCGTTCGACCTCAAAGTGCCGTTCAGCGCTGCCCTGGTCGTCTTCATCTTCGTCGGATTTGGCACGGCGCTCCCAAACCTCCCGGGCATGGTGGGGCCGTACCAGTACGCCTGTATCCTGGCGCTCGAACTGTTCGGGGTCAACCGAGTCGACGGGCTTGCGTACGGCTTGGTGCTGAACGCAGTCCAGTTTTTTACCATCATCGCGCAAGGCCTGTTCGCCCTCCCGATCGCCGGTGTCAGCTTCGCGGACATCCGCCAGGCGCGCGAACAGGTAGCCACGCACGAGCCGCTCGCCAATGCGTGAGAAAGAAACGCAACCGCACTGCCATGGCGACCAAGAGGTACGCAAGCCAGAACGCCAGGAGGCTACGACAGAGCAATGGCGGCAACAACTGCTGCTGCAGCGCAGCATGGAGAGCGAGCACGCCGGTGAAGAGAAAATTCAAGATGCCTGCCCAATGCCCGACAGGGTTGGAGACGAGGGTGAGCGTCCCTCCGGCACGGGACAACACCCAGGAATCGAGCGTGTATTGGGCGAACGCTATGGCAATCGCCGTAGGGATCCACCACGGAGCGACGCCGCCATAGACGAGATAGCCGAGCGACAGCAGAAGAAAAACGATATCGGCCAGATTATCGAACACCTTCCCGCGGTCCGACGCGAGGCCGCGGGCGCGCGCGATCGGACCATCGTAGTAATCGGTGGCACAGATAGCGAGAAAGAGTGCGACCACACTTGCCACACGCCATCCGGTCGGCCGCTGGGCGCTCATCTCCACCGCACACAGAAATACTGGAGTAAGCAGCAGACGGGTACTGGTCAAGACATGGGCGAGGTTCAGCGTCTTGTGCGTCTCGCAGCGGACCATCGCAGCGCCAGACCTCCGTTGCGTGCGAGAACGGACGCCTGTGCAGAGCGCCTTTCTCTAGAGCGTCGCCAGATTCGTCCGGGCGTCCGTCACTGCCCGCAACCAGAAGAGAGGGAAAAAGAGCTACTTGCCAGGCTTCGCGGCGGGGACTGCAGCCGCAGGGGGGACGTCGACCTTTTTCTCCTCCCCATCCTCGATTTTGAGGACCTTCACATCAAAAATCAGTTTCTTGCCCGCCAACGGATGATTAAGGTCGAGGACAATAGTATTCTCTTTTACCTCAGCAACGCGGGCGAAGAGCAGTTGACCGTCTGGACCTTGACCCGTCAGGCGGGCCCCGACTTTGCGCGCTTCCTCCGGCACCCTGTCTTTGGGTACTTCCTGTTTCCGGTTAGGGTCGATTTCCCCGTACCCTTCTGCCGGCGAGACCTCGATCCGTTTGCTCTCCCCTGCCTTTAACCCAACCAGCTGCCTTTCTAACCCTGGAATGATTTCGTGGTTCCCCTGGGTATAGACCAGGGGTTCCTGTCCGACGTTGGAACCAACCGTGGTTTTGTCTTCCAGGGTCAAGGTGTATTCGAGCGAGACCCGTTTGCCATCCGTAATAACGTCGATCGTGCCGGCTTTCTTCTCCTGCGCCCAGCCCAGTCCCACAGGAAGCAGCACAAAGCTCAGTGCCGTCAGGAGAGTGGCAGGTTTTGCTCTCCGGCCAGAGGATGTCATATATCTGTACTCCTTTCACAACAACGAAGAGCGCAAAGACACTCCAGGAGCAGTCTTCACACTCGCGGGACCAAGGATACCCGGTCAAGTTGCTTCCCCGTCCGCGGCTCCGCGTACCATAGCACAAGGAATGCCGATGTCGAGGGATCCTGGCATTTACACCATCCGCGGAGGCTTCAGGTCGGCCCCAAGCGAACTGTTGAAGATCTTGAAGAGCAGGTCGAGATCCCACGGACCGGTACTATAAATCGTCTTCACAGGCTCCAAGTGATTATAGAGCGAGATACGATAGCCACTGGCCCCGAACACCTGTCCGTTGACGTGCTGGGCGGCATCGCTGGCGAGGAAGACCACGATCGGTGCGACATGAGCCGGATCCATGGGTCCCCCTTGCGCCGCCGCACTCGGCACCAAGCCGAGCTGTTGCGCGAAGTTTTCGGGAATCGTGTCCGTCATGCGTGTCGCCGCCCCCGGCATAATCGCATTACAAGTGACATTATACTTCGCTAGAGCAAGCGCACAGCTGTAGGTCAACCCCAAAATGCCCGCTTTCGCCGCCGCATAATTCGGCTGCCCCGGAGCCCCGAGCGCTGCTCCAGAGGAGAAGTTGATAATGCGACCGCTGCGCTGCTGCCGCATCAGCGCCGAGGCAGGACGAATGGTGCAGAAGTGTCCTTTCAGATGAACGTTGATCACGGCATCCCATTCTTCCTCGGTCATATTAAAAATCATGCGATCGCGGACAATGCCCGCGCAGTTCACCAGGATATCGAGCTTGCCGAAGCTGTCGACCGCTGTTTGGACGAGGTTTTCCCCTCCTTTCACAGTCGCGATATTGTCAAAGTTCGCCACAGCCTGACCACCTGCAGCTCTGATTTCCTCTACCACGTGCTGGGCCGGTGCCTTGTCCGCTCCCTCCCCATGCACGCTTCCGCCGAGATCGTTGACGACGACCCTCGCTCCCTCCTTCGCCATTAGCAGCGCAATGCCGCGCCCGATGCCGCGACCAGCACCGGTGATCGCCGCAACTTTGCCGTCCAGTTTACCCATCGTCTTTTCCTCCTTTCTGTTCGTGCTGCATACACGCCGCAGGCCGTTCGCGTTCGCTTCTCAACCGCCATCGTATAGGCTTCCCCCGTTACCCTTTTGGCAGCCCCAAGATCCGCTCGCCGAGAATGTTGCGTTGGATCTCTGACGTTCCTCCACCAATCGTCAGCAATCGTGCCCACAGGGCGGCACGAGGCCAGCGGCCATGATCGACAGCGTAGGGAGACCCCTGCACGAGCTGGGCGTAGGGCCCGAGCAACTCGGTTGCAAACGCGGCCATGCGCAGATTCAGCTCAGAGCCGAACAGCTTATTGATCGACCCTTCCGGTCCAGGCGGGGCCCCCTTCAAACGTTTGCTCAGGCTGCGAAACATATTGTACGTCGTCGCCTGACACTCGATAGCGAACTGGGCCAGCCGCTGACGCACCGTCGGGTCGGCGCTGGCAGGTCGGCCGTTGATCTCCAGCGTTTTGCTCAGCCGGATCAACTCGGCCAACTGGCGATGCACGGGGAGCTCCGAGCCAATGCCGGCACGCTCGTGCATGAGCGTGGTGACGAGGACCTGCCAGCCTGCATGTTGAGGGCCTAGCAGATTTGTCTTAGGGACACGCACGTCTTCAAAAAAAACCTCGTTGAACTCGGCGTCTCCCGTAATCTGCAGCAAGGGACGCACGGTGATCCCGGGCGTCTTCATGTCCACGATCAGGCAACTAATCCCCCGGTGTTTAGGGGCGGTGGGATCGGTACGGACAAAGAGCTGGATAAAGTCGGCACGATGGGCATAGCTGGTCCAGACCTTCTGGCCGTTGACGACGAAATCGTCCCCGTCTTCCACTGCACGGGTCTGGAGTGACGCGAGATCCGACCCAGCGTGAGGCTCGGATAAGCCTTCACACCAAATCTCCTCGCCAGAGAGAATTTTGGGCAGATAGCGCCGTTTCTGCTCCTCGGTACCCCAATGGATGATCGTCGGGCCTGACATCATCAACCCCAGCGTGTTGGCAAACCGCGGCGCCCGCGCCTTGGTCATCTCCTGGTTAAAAATAAACATCTCCATTAAGCTCGCGCCGCGTCCGCCATACTCCTTGGGCCAGTGAATGCCGACCCATCCCGCCGCATGAGCCTTTCTTTGCCATGCTCGCTGAAACTCAAAGCGTGTATCGGCATCGATCTCATCGAACTTCTGCGGGTCGTACCCCTCGGGGAGGTTATGCTGCAGCCAGGTACGCAGTTCTTGGCGAAACGCTTCTTCTTCCGGGGTGAGATGGAAATCCATAAGGCGCCCCTCCGCAGCCCTACCTTAACTACTTCCCGCAAGCCGGTAAAGGGTCAGGGCTTGCAGACATGCGGGCGGCGCGCCATAACAAAGGCATTCTCAGGTCTGCACGGAGGAGGGGTCGACATGGCTACGACAGTCTCGCCCCGCGCCTATATTGCCGCTGGGCACCATCAGATCGCCTTTGTGGTGAAAGATCTGCAGGCGGCAGAGCGATTCTTTACCGAGACGCTCGAGGTCCCACGTTTTTTCCACTTCCCCGATGTCCTCGTCCACGAACCCTTTTACCGCGGCGGGCCGGGTGATTTTCACATGCACATCGCCATCGGCTATGCGGGGGACTCGCAGATCGAGCTCATCCAACATCTCTCTGGACGGAGTATTTACAAGGAATTCCTGGAGAAAAAGGGAGAAGGGCTACACCACCTCGGCTTTATCGTGCCCGACTACCAGCAAGCGGTCGCGGATTTTGCCGCGCACGGCTTCCCCGTGATTCAGAGTGGCCGCATCGGTGACAATCCAGGCGTGCGCTTCGCGTATTTCGACACGGAGGGGGCAAGCGGGGCAATCAGGGAAATCTTTCCGCTCGACGAGCAGACGCGGAAACTGTTCGCGCGGATCAAGCGTGGGGAGTTCTAACCAGAGACACACTGCCATGCCCGCCCGCGGCTACTCCTCGGCGACCCCGCTCGACTACGCGTACCGTCTCCTCGCCCGGCGTGCCTACAGCGAGGCGGAATTGCGCCAGGCGCTCCTGCGCAACGGGTTTAGCGCGACCACGGTAGCCTCTGCCCTCACCCGCCTGAAAGACCAAGGATATCTCGATGACACCTCTCTCGCCCACGAGCACGCCGAACGTTTGCGCGAACGTGGGTTCGGCCGTAGCGGGATCCAAGCCAGGCTGGCACAAAAGGGGTTCTCCCCCGACGTCGTCGAGCAGGTCTCGGGAATAGGCGGACAGGCCGAAGAGGAGCGAGCTGCCCGGCACCTTCTCGCTCGTCGCTTTTCTGCCGATGCACTGCAAACTCCTCGCCTGCGCGCCCGTGCGTTCCGGCTGCTGCTGCGGCGTGGCTTCTCGCCAGAAGTCGCCGAAAGCCTACTGGGCAGCGGGGCAGATGATGATTACAATACCTCAGAGGGCGGATGAGCAATGACCGGACAGGAGATCCGTACGAGTTTTTGCCGCTTTTTCGCTGAACGTGGCCACCAGGTGGTCCCGAGCGCATCCTTGATTCCCGCAAGCGACCCGACCCTGTTGTTCACCAACGCCGGGATGGTGCCGTTCAAAAACATCTTTCTCGGCCTCGAAAAGCCCACCCATCCGCGCGTGGTGAACGCACAGAAATGCCTGCGCGTCTCCGGTAAGCACAACGATCTTGAGGAAGTCGGACGGGATACGTATCACCACACATTCTTTGAAATGCTAGGGAACTGGTCGTTCGGGGACTACTATAAGAAAGAAGCCATTCTCTGGGCCTGGGAATTACTGACCACCGTTTGGCGG
>JANWXO010000145.1 GCA_025057295.1 Candidatus Binatia bacterium
CATAGGTCGGATAAATGCACCAGCGATCGCCCGTGCGGTGGTGCGGCGCTTTGATAATGCGATACATGACCGGATCGCGCAGGTTGAGATTGGGTGAGGCCATGTCGATCTTCGCACGTAAGGTATGAGTCCCCTCTGCAAATTCGCCCGCACGCATGCGCGCGAAGAGATCGAGATTCTCCTCCACCGACCGCTCCCGGTACGGGCTGTTCCTCCCCGGCTCGGTTAGTGTCCCGCGGTATAGCCGTACTTCCTCCGGACTTAGACTATCGACATAAGCCTTACCGTCCCGAATGAGCTGGACGGCGTACTGATAAAGTTGCTCAAAATAATCAGAGGCATAAAACAGCTTGTCGTGCCAATCAAAGCCGAGCCAGCGCACATCTTCTTTGATCGCCTCGACGTACTCTACGTCCTCCTTTGTCGGATTGGTATCATCGAACCGGAGGTGACAGACACCGTTGTAGTCACGCGCAATGCCGAAATTGAGACAAATCGATTTCGCGTGACCGATATGCAGATAGCCATTCGGCTCAGGAGGAAAACGCGTGACCACGCGCCCCCCATGTTTGCCTGCTTTGATATCTGCCGTGATAATCTCACGAATAAAGTCCAGAGGCCGGGATGATGCGGTTGTGATGCTGTCGTAGCCTGTTCCCACACTTTTCCCCATGATCGTTCTCCTCAGCGGCTATGATCGTACACCCGCCAGCAGCGGCAAGGGAAGACCGTCTCCTCTGCGCGAGGCGCAGAGAACCCACACCCGCGCAGCACGCATGGCGCAACAGGTGGGACAGATTAAGGATCCGAGCCAGGAAGCAGCCGCCCAAACCACTCACCCCGACAGAGGGAGACCGCAGCGAGCGGCTGCAGGTCCTCGTATCCGGCCCAGCTATCCCCTGCCCTTGCTGCCTTTGCCTTCCTCCGCGTATGCTTGTACGTGGTAGAGGATACTCAGCCAAGACTCAGGACTATAGAACAAAACTTCACAAAGGGTGGGACGTCATATGCCGCACAACCTCTTTGACGCATTGAAAACTTTCGACCTTGGGACCGGTCGGACCGGCTTGTTGTACTCTTTACCGCAACTGGAGAGAGCCGGAGTCGGGCCCATCTCCCGCCTCCCGGTAAGCTTGCGCATCGTGCTCGAATCGCTCCTGCGGAACTACGACGGGAAGAGAATCCGCGAAGAAGACATCCGCGCCCTCGCCAATTGGCAACCGAACGCAGAGCGGACACAGGAGATTCCTTTCGTCGTCGCCCGTATCCTGTTGCAAGATTTCACCGGGGTCCCCCTCTTGGTCGATCTCGCCGCGATGCGCTCGGCCGTCGCCCGCTTGGGCAAGAATGCAAAAATCATCGAACCGCTGGTGCCAGTCGATCTCGTGATCGATCACTCTATCCAGGTCGATGTCTGGAATACGCGTGACGCGCTGCAACGGAACATGGAGTTAGAGTTCGCTCGAAACCGCGAACGCTACCAGTTTCTCAAATGGGGAATGCAGGCGTTTGACAGTTTCAAGGTCGTGCCCCCCGGGATCGGCATCGTGCACCAGGTCAACCTGGAATATCTGGCCAAAGGAGTACTGGAAAAAGAGGGGGTCTACTACCCTGACACCCTGGTTGGCACCGATTCACACACGACAATGATTAACGGTCTCGGCATTGTCGGCTGGGGCGTCGGCGGCATCGAGGCCGAAGCCGGAATGCTGGGGCAGCCGGTTTATTTCCTGACGCCCGATGTCGTCGGTGTCCATATAACCGGAACCCTCCGCGAGGGCGTTACAGCAACCGACCTGGTGCTGCACTTGACCCAGATGCTGCGCAAGGCCAACGTGGTGGGGAAGTTCGTCGAGTACTACGGCGAGGGCGCAGCGACTCTCCCTGTCCCCGATCGGGCCACCATCGCCAACATGGCACCTGAGTACGGGGCCACGGTGGGTTTCTTCCCGATAGACGAAGAGACGTGCGCCTATTTCACCGCTACAGGACGGACAGTCGAGCAGGTGACCGTCTTGCGCAATTACTACACCGCCCAAGGCCTGTTCGGTATCCCTCGCAAAGGAGAATGCCTGTACAGCCAGGTGCTGGAACTGAATCTAGCCGACGTGCAACCGAGCGTCGCCGGTCCCAGGCGGCCACAGGACCGCATCACGCTGTCCGACCTTAAAGAAACCTTCACCACACTCCTCCACAAGCCAACGAACGAAAACGGCTATAACAAGCCACAAGCAGAAAGCAACAGACGCGTGCCTATCGATGGAGGGAGAACAGCGCTGGGGGATGTGGGTCATGGCGATGTCCTCATCGCCGCCATCACTTCTTGCACCAATACCTCGAACCCCAGTGTGATGCTGGCCGCCGGGCTGCTGGCAAAAAAAGCGGTCGAAAAAGGTCTCACCGTGCGTCCCACCGTCAAAGCCTCCCTCGCCCCAGGTTCACGTGTCGTCACTGCCTACTTGCAAAGAACAGGACTCCTGGCTCCTCTCGAGCAGCTCGGGTTTGCCCTCGTCGGCTATGGGTGTACGACATGCATTGGGAATTCTGGTCCCCTCGATCCCCGCATTGAAGAGGTCGTGACGAAGTACGATATTATCGCGGCCAGTGTGCTGAGCGGTAACCGGAATTTCGAAGCGCGCGTACATCAAAGCATCAAAGCGAATTTTCTCATGAGCCCACCGCTGGTGGTCGCCTTCGCGCTCGCGGGACGTGTCAACATCGACCTGACGACAGAGCCACTTGGCGTGGGCAAAGACGGACAGGCAGTCTTTTTGCGCGATATCTGGCCTAGTCTCGCAGAGATCCGTGACTATCTGTTCGCTGCGCTTGATCCCCAGACCTACCGTACCCTCTATGCGCACTTGGCAGAGAACCCTCTGTGGAACGACATCCCCACAAGCACCGGGGCAGTCTACACCTGGGACCCAGAGTCGACGTACATCCAGGAACCGCCTTTCTTCGCTGACTTCCGCATGGAACCTGCACCGCTCACCCCCATCACCGGAGCCCGGCCCCTGGCAATCCTGGGAGACTCGGTGACCACAGATCACATCAGCCCGGCAGGCGCGATCAGCCCCACCTCCCCAGCAGGGATCTATTTGCAAGAGCGAGGGGTCACGGTTGCCGATTTCAACAGCTATGGAGCCCGTCGTGGGAATGACCGGGTGATGACGCGCGGGACGTTTGCCAATGTCCGCCTCAAAAACTTTATGGTACCGGGCGTCGAAGGTGGGGTCACGAAGTACTACCCCGGCGGGCTGCAGATGAGCATCTATGACGCGGCCATCAGGTACCAAGCTGAAGGGGTGCCGCTGATGGTGTTTGCCGGTCATGAGTATGGCACTGGTAGCTCACGGGACTGGGCGGCAAAAGGAACCCGCCTCTTGGGGATCCGGGCGGTCGTTGCGCAAAGCTTCGAACGCATTCATCGCAGCAACCTGGTCGGCATGGGGGTCCTGCCCTGCCAGTTTCCAGAAGGGATCAACGCCCACACGCTCAAACTGGATGGCAGCGAAACCTTTGATCTCACGGGATACGACACTGAACTCCACCCGCGTCAAGAGGTGACGCTTGTCGTTCACCGGGCAAACGGGGCGGTAGAAACTGTTCCGCTCACCCTACGGATCGATACCCCCATAGAAATCGAGTACTACCGCCACGGAGGGATTCTACCCTACGTGCTGCGCCAGTTATTGACCCAGAGGGCGTAACCTGCCAGCCGAGAGAGGAGTGCGCTGCGAGGCACGCATCTCCCTCTCTCGGCCTCTCTTCCATCAGGGAAGAGAAGACCTCTGATCCCTTTTGCTCTTGCGCTTTTTCTACCTGCCTCCTATGATCCCGAGCTACGTATGAGTCGCTGCGTGCTATTGCTGCTCACCCTCTCTCTCTTGTTCACACCACAGAGCCCTGCAACGGAAGAGCTCATTGACCAATACCTTTCCGTTCCTGGGTCGTACGTCTTCGTCCGGCGCCTTCCCGAAGGCACAGAGAGTGGGCGGGTGGTCATGACCGTGTTCGAAGATTTTCTCTGTCCGGCGTGTTATCACGTCGCTACTGAGCTTATTCCCCGTCTGCGCGAAAAATACGGCGACCGCCTGGCAGTCCGCTTTGTCGGCTATCCCTTCGTCCACCCAGACTCCCGCTTGCCTGCGCGCGCCTATGAACTGGCGCAAGAGATGGGGCTAGGGGAACAGATGCAGCGTGCCCTCTTTCAAGCGCAGTTCGAGGAGCAGGTGCACACCGCAAGCCGCGAAGGATTGGCGAAGGTCGTTCACAGTATCGGGCTTGACCCCGAACAGTTCCTGGCCCGCTTGGACGCGGGAGAAGGCACGGCCGCCATCGAGCGCAATCTCGCTCTCGGAGCGAGCTATCGGGTCGACGCCGTGCCGGGCATTATCTTCGATGGTTGGATGCGCGCCACCGAGCTGTCACAAGACAACCTGGAACAGATCATCAGCGGGTTGTTGGCAAAGAAGCAGGCCCACAACTCGCACATGCGGTCACGCAGGGAGCAGGAACCATGAGCACGCCAGAGCGGCCCTATCTGTACCACCTCGGCGAGCAGCTGATCAGGTATCGACAGCTCGTCATCATCGCGGTCACGATCCTCACGCTCATCTTTGCCGCGTTCGCCGCACGCTTGCAACTCATCTCGCGCTTTGACGAACAGCTGCCGCAGAACCACCCCTTCATCAAAGTCCACAGTGAGTATGCACCCACCTTTGGCGGAGCCAATACCATCATGATCATGGTGGAGGTGCAGAACGGCACGATCTTTACCCAAGAGACGCTGACGAAGATCTTCGAGATGACGCAACGCTTAGATCGCGTCTACGGCATCAACCATGACCTGATCAACTCGATTGCGCACCGCACCAACCGCCGCGTCCGCATGCTGAGCGGCGGGCTACAGGTCGTTGACCCGGTCATGGCACATGCCCCCAAAAATGCCGATGAGGTCGAGCAGGTGCGGCGGATTGTCCACACCTCGCGCAACCTGTACGGCGTCCTCGTGTCGCTCGACGAAAAGGCTGCGCTCATCACCGCGACCTTTATCGAAGGCCGGCTCGATCACCGGCGCATGTTCGATGAGGTGATGGGGTCGGTAGTTGAACCCTTCCAAGACGAGAACACGCGCATCTACGTCGCCGGCCCCCCCTGGTTGTACGGCTGGGTGTACTACTACGCGAAGGAGGTCTATCTCATCTTTCTCGCCACTGCGCTGCTCCTGTGGCTCCTGTTGTACGCCTACTTCCGTGACATCCGTGGCGCGCTGCGCCCGACCATTACTGGAGTCATCTCGGCCATCTGGGGGTTGGGATTCATCAAGATGATCGGCTTTAGCCTCGATCCCCTCACCCTCGTGATCCCGTTCTTCATCACCGCGCGGGCGGTGAGTCACTCGGTGCAAATGCACGACCGCTACTACGAAGAGTACCGTAAGGCCAACTGGCAAAAGGAACCAGCGATCGTCGCCGCCTTCGCCGAACTGTTTATCCCGACCCTGTCGGGGATCCTGACCGACGCATTGGGGCTCTTGGTCATGCTGCTGGTCCCTATCGTGCTCCTGCAAAAACTCGCCATCAGTGCGGCCGTGTGGATTCTGTCGATCGCCGTGAGCGAACTCCTGCTCAACCCGATTATCTATTATTACCTGCGCGAGCCGGACGTGCGGGTAGTGGAAGCCCGCGAGCGCGGTCTGTTCAAGCGCTTTATTTATGCCGCAGCCGACGCCATTTTGTCCCCCGCCGGGCGTGTCGCTACCGTCGGGGGTTGGGTGGTGGTTGTCGGCATCAGTGCCTCCTTCTGGCGGCACCTGGTGATCGGCGATCCCACCGCGGCGACGCCGTTGCTCTATCGCGACTCCCCCTACAACGCCGCGCACACACGCATCCAAGAAACGTTCGGCGGGGTCGAGGAGTTCATGGTGGTGGTGGAACGCAAGGGCGAGAAAGACACGGTAGTCGCGCCGGAGGTCCTGCGGACGATCGAGAAGTTCCAAAAGTATTTGGAACGCGATCCGTCTGTCGGCGCTAGCTTCTCGTTTGTCGATATCCTCACCGTCGTCAATGCGGCGGTACACGAACTGGAACCCAAGTGGGAAGTCTTGCCGCGCAGCCTCAGCGAAGTGAACCTCTTGCTCGCCTCGTACTTCACCGGGACCTCGTACCACGAGAGTAACCGCGTGATCGACTTCAAATACCGCGCCGCTCCTATTCGCTTCTTTGTCACCGATCACAAAGGCGAGAACGTCCGCCGCGTTGTGCAACGAGCGAAAGAGTTTATCGCCGCCCACCCCATGGAATCGGCGCAGTTTCGTCTGGCTGGTGGCTTGATCGGTGTGCTGGCGGCAGCCAACGAAGAGCTGTGGAAGAATGACATCCTGGTCAACGTCCTGGGGTTCGGCACGATCTTTCTCGTCCTGGTAGTGACCTACCGCTCGGTCATGGCAGGCATCTATATGCTCCTCCCGCTTTTGGTCGCCAACGCCGTGATCAACGCCTATATGGGCGCGCGCGACATCGGGATCAACATTCATACCCTTCCGGTCGTTACTGTAGGGGTAGGATTCGGCATCGACTACGGGTTGTACATCGTGAGCCGTATCATCGAAGAATACCGACGTGGGCTGCCTCTGCCAGAAGCCGTGCGGATCACGATCGCGACCTCCGGCAAGGCGGTGACCTTTACGGCCGTGACGATGATCCTCGGCACCCTCTTCTGGATCTTCTCTAACCTGCGTTTTAGCGCAGAGATGGGACTCCTGCTGGCGTTATGGATGGGAGTCAGCTTTCTGGCGACGGTGACGCTGCTGCCGGTCCTGGTCGTTATGCTGCAGCCCCGTTTTATCCTCCGCCAGCGCGTCGCCTGATTGACTTGTCCCTATGAACTGGTCTACGAACTGGAAAGAAGACTTGTATGAGGATGTCTCCTCTCTTCTCAGAGTCAGGATGAGCGCTATGGTCCTGAAAGGACGAAAGATCCGCTCTCCACCGCTCACCTGTTGACTGCTCAGTCTGGCCAGGACATCACTGTCGTTTCCTCTCACCTGTCATAGGCTGTTGTGTCAAGGAGGGCATGCCATGAAGTCACATGGGTGGGCACAGTTGATTCGTGGTACCGTAGGGATATGGGCAGTCGGTGTTCTTCTGACAAGCCAGGGGCACGCCGACGTCCAACCCGGGGACGTCATCACCAAAGCCAACATGGACAAGGCTGGGGATCTGCTCATTCCGACCATCAAATGGTTCGTGCAGAACGGTTTGGAAATCAAAGTCGTCCCATACAAAAAAGTAGAGCTCCCGCGGCTCTACCGTGAGGCGACGGAAAAATACTCCGGCCAGGTGCAAATCTCTCCCGACGGCCGAGAGATTTTTAATTACGTAGCCGGGCTGCCTTTCCCCAACATCGATCCGAACGACCCCTTGGCGGGCGCAAAGATCATGTGGAATCAGGAACAGAAACCGGCCTACATCGACAATGTGGGGACCGAGTGGATTACCGAGTTGGTCAACGTCAAGGGAGAACTAGAGCGGACCTATGGTTCCCAGTACGGACGGCGCATGATGTGGACGGGCCGTCTCTACAGTGACCCCAAGCCGGTCGTTCCCCATAATCCGCCTTTACGCTACACAGAACAGTTCGGTCCGCTCTTTATCCCGAACGATCTCAAGGGCGCAAGCGCTTTGACCCTCCGCTACCTGAATATGGGTGACCCGGATGACTCCTACATGTACCTGCCCGAGTTGCGCCGCGTGCGCCGGATCAGCGTGGCGAACCGCAGCGACGCGTTCTGGGGGAGTGACATCGATTTGGACTCCATCTGGGGGTTTGCCTCCAAAGTCTCGTATTGGACGTTCCGTCTGCTGGCGGAGAAAGAGATCCTCGCCACCGTGCACGGCGGGAAGTACGGCTCCCGCGACGCCTGGTGTGCTCAGCCCGACGGGGCGAGCGGCATCCGCGCCTTTACCCCCTGCAACATCAACTGGGAGAAACGGCAAGTGTATGTGGTCGAAGGGATTCCGACAGCGTACACGCAATACGCCTACTCTAAGCGGATCATGTACATCGACAAGGATTTCTGGGGCATGAGCTTCTCGGAAATGTACGACCACGGGGGAGAGCTATGGAAG
>JANWXO010000146.1 GCA_025057295.1 Candidatus Binatia bacterium
TAAAGGTCACCACATCCACCCCCGCAGCCACCCGTTCGGCCACGACAGGCTCTTTCGGCAAGCCATATTGGGAAAGATCGATCAACGCTCCGGCTCCCAGGTCTTCCATCACCGGCACTCCATGTGCACGGCCAAGCGCGACCAGCTCTTCTACACCGACGGCGCTGGTAAAGCCGACGATGCGGTAATTGCTCGGGTGCACCTTGAGGAGGACACCAGTCTGAGGGGTAATGGCCTCGGCGTAGTCGCGCAGATGGGTCCGGTTGGTGGTCCCCACTTCGCGCAGGATGACACCGCTGCGCCGCATCACGTCGGGCAGCCGAAACGTTCCGCCGATCTCGATCAGCTCCCCGCGCGACACAATTCCCTCTTTTCCTTCGGCCAGCGTGTTCAAGGCGAGGAACACCGCCGCCGCGTTGTTGTTGACGACCGTAGCAGCTTCAGCACCGGTCAGGGCAAGCAGGTCTTCTTCCACACTCTGATCGCGATCCCCGCGCTGCCCAGCGGTGAGGTCGTATTCCAGGGCGACAGGAGAAGCAGCGACACGGGCGATTTCGGCCACTGCCGCCGGCGCGAGCAGCGCTCTCCCGAGGTTTGTGTGCAACACGGTTCCGGTGGCATTGACGACCGAGCGCAGAGGGGAACGCTCAGTAGTAGCGAGCAGCGCCTGCACGCGCTGGATGAGTTCAGCTTTCTCCACCGGAGCGGTGATGCGGCCAGAGAGAATCTCTTGACGCACTGCGGCAAAGACTGCACGCACAGCCTCGACCACGGCAGTTCGATTCACGCGCGCCAACACCGGACCCATCTCGGGTGCAGCTAGTATGTGCTCTACCGCCGGCAGGGCACGCAAGAGCGTATGCACCGAGCTGGCCGTCGCCTCCATGGAATGTCACCTTGGCACACCGCTTTGCCCCTTGCAACGACAGTCTGCCCACTGCTATAGCCTGGAGGAGCGAGGAGGAAACGTATGTCGTCTCCCGAAGAACAGTACTATCAGGTGATCCACCAGCAAGCCCAACAGCTCCTCCTCTTCTTACGCGCGTTCGAGACTGTACAGGAACAGATCCACCTCGCCAAGATCGCCCAACACCAGGAAGAGCTGTCCAATACGGTGGGAGACCTCTTTCCTCCGCTCATTGCTACGCTGGAGAGCCTCACTCCTCCCCACGGCCACGAGCATTTTCACCAACAGTGGCGAGAGGCAGTAACGCATCTGGAAGATGCCTACACTGCTTTCCTCGCCGCGTCCGAGCTCAACCCTTTAGTCGCCTATTTTCACAGCCGCCGTGCCTTCTCAGTGGCCAAATATCAACTCTACCACCTGCGCGCCCATCTGCCTGCCCTCCAGCCCTACTGGGTCCTGCCCGAAGATCTGCCGCGCTGGCACGAATTGGAAACCCCTGGAGCTGGCGTTACCGTGCCCACCGGCGTGCTCCACCGGCCCGCTACCGACACGCACGGCGAGTACTCTTTGTACGTCCCGGAAAACTACGATCCCAATCGTCGTTGGCCGCTGATTATCGCACTCCATGGCGGCCACGGTCGCGGCGACGACTACCTCTTGACCTGGCTGCGACCAGCCAAGAGCAAAGGCTACCTCGTGTTAGCCCCCAAATCGCTCGATCGGACCTGGTCGATCCATCAGCCAGGCCTCGATATCCGCTCGATCCTGACCATCGTGGAGGAACTGCTCGACGAGTATACCATCGACACCGGACGCCTCTTTGCCACCGGGCTCTCCGACGGAGGGACGTTCAGCTACGCTCTCGGGCTCAGTTGTCCCAAACTTTTCACCGGCATCGCCCCCATCGCCGGCGTACTCGGCCCCTGGCGAATCTCAGAGGAAAGCAAACACCTACCGATGCTGATTATCCATGGGGCGAAAGACTTTATCTTTCCCGTGGCCATCGCCCGCGCTGCCTATAAACTCTTTACCGATCACGGTTTTACCGACGTGACATATACCGAGCTGCCAGAGTGGGGCCATGCCTACACCTACTCCATCAACGAAACCCTCGTGCTCCCCTGGTTCGAGCGCCTACCGTCCCGGCCGCGCGGGTGATGCGCGCGGCGGATAGGCTTCGGTCCCGTGCGGGGACATGTGTGTCCTGAGGACGCCCCATGTCCGTTTGCGATATCATCTGTAGGTCGGGTACAATACAGACATGCCTCGTCCCTTCTCGTCACCTTAGCCGTTATGGAACACCTTGCGGTCATTATTCTCGCTGCCGGCCTGGGAAAACGGATGCGTTCCCAGCAGGCCAAAGTCCTGCATCGGCTCGCCGGTAAGCCGCTGCTCGCCCATGTCCTCCACGCCACACAACGGCTTCACCCCGACCGTATCGTGGTCGTCGTTGGCCACCAGGCTGACGAGGTTCAACGCCTCTGTGGCGGAGGAGGGATCGTCTTTGCGCATCAACCACAACAGCGCGGGACTGGCGATGCCGTGCGGGCCGCACGGTCGGTCCTGCATGATTTTCGCGGCGACGTCTTGATCGTCTGCGGCGATACCCCCTTGCTCACCACTGCAACCCTGGCCCGTTTCATCCAGTCTCACCGGCAGCAGCGGGCGACGCTGTCGGTGCTCACCGCCTACCTCGATGACCCGAGCCATTACGGGAGGGTCATCCGCGCAGCGGACGGTCAGATACAAAAAATCGTGGAAGCGCACGATGCGTCTCCAGCGGAGCGCGCAGTCCGGGAGATCAATACCGGCATCTACTGCGTGCAGGCCGAATTTCTCTTCGCCGCCCTGGAGCGTCTGCAACCGTTGAATGCCCAAGGAGAATACTACCTGACCGACATCGTCGCCCAGGCCGTCGCCGCCCGCCTCCCGACCCAGGCGCTGCGGCTGGCAGAGGCCCAGGAGATCGGCGGGATCAACACCCGAGAGGAGTTAGCGCGTATGGAAAAGATCCGCCAAGCGCAACTGCGCAGCCGCTGGATGGCTGCCGGCGTCACGTTACAGGATCCGGATACCGTCTACATCGACGAAGAGGTCACGATCGGACCGGACACCATCATTGGTCCGAATACGCAGCTCAAAGGCAACACCACTATCGGTGCCCGCTGCCGCATCGATGGCAGTGCGTATATCGAGAATTGCCGCATCGGCAATGATGTCCATCTGCGCTTTGCTGTGGTCCTCACCGACAGTGAGCTCGGCGACCACACCACAATCGGCCCCTTCGCTCACTTGCGGGATGGCGTGGTGTTGGCGCCACGGGCAGAGATCGGCAATTTCGTGGAAGTGAAGCATTCGTCCATCGGTGAGCATACCAAAGCGAAGCATCTCGCCTATCTCGGCGACGCGGAGATCGGCCGCGACACGAACATCGGTGCCGGGACGATCACCTGCAACTACGACGGCTTCCGCAAGCACAAAACCAAAATCGGCGACCGCGTGCAGGTCGGTTCCGATACCACGCTGGTCGCGCCGGTGACCATTCACGATGACGTGTATATCGCCACGGCCACCACGGTGCGCCACGACGTGCCGGCCGGCGCTCTGGTCTTTAATGCGCGCACCGAGGAAATCCGCGAAGGCTGGACCGCGGCCAAGCGTGCCAAAGAGGCAGCCAAGAAAGCGTAAGGATGGAATATGTGTGGCATTATCGCCTACATCGGGTATCGTGAGGCAGCCCCCGTGCTGTTGCAGGGTCTCAAGCGGCTCGAATACCGTGGCTATGATTCTGCTGGCGTGGCGGTGTGCAACAGGACCGGCATCGTCGTGCGCCGTTCGGTCGGGAAGCTGAGTCACCTCGATCAGCTCCTCCGCGAGCAGCCGGTACACGGCACCGTGGGGCTGGGACACACGCGCTGGGCCACTCACGGTCGCCCGTCGGAAGAAAACGCACATCCTCACCGTGCCGGGAAAGTCGTGGTAATCCATAACGGGATCATCGAAAACTACCTGGCACTGCGACACGAACTGAGCGCCAAGGGACGAGTGTTTCAATCGGAAACCGATAGCGAGGTGATCTCACACTTGATCGACTCCTATCTGCAGGAGGGTCTCTCCTTTCGGGACGCCACCCGTGCGGCGGTGCAGCGGCTCGAAGGCTCCTTCGCCATCGTCGCCCTCTGCGAGGACGATCCTCAGCGCATTCTCACCGCCAAGAATGCAACGCCTATTGTCATTGGCTTTGGCCAGGACGAGAATTTTATCGCCTCCGATATTCCCGCACTCCTCGATTACACCAGACAGGTCGCCTTCCTCGACGACGGCGAAATGGCTGAAGTGACCCGTGACCACGTGGCCTTCTTGGATTTCCACGGTCGCCCCATCGAGCGCGCGCCACGCCAGATCACGTGGGATGCCATTACCGCCCAAAAAGGCGGCTATAAACACTTCCTGCTCAAAGAGATTCACGAACAGCCGCAAGCGATCATCGACACCATGCGCGGTCGCATCCGCGCCGAAGCGGGCGAGATTTCGTTCGGCGAACTCGAGCACTTTCTCCCCTCGCTCGACACCCTCGAACGGCTCCAGCTGGTCGCCTGCGGCACCGCTTGGCATGCTTGCCTGGTAGGGAAATTTTTCTTCGAAGAGTTAGCGGGCCTGCCGGCTGAGGTGGACTACGGCAGCGAGTTTCGGTACCGCCACACCCCCCTCAGCCAGAACACCATGCTCGTAGCCGTCTCTCAATCTGGCGAGACGGCCGATACCCTGGCCGCGCTGGAGGGGGGAAAGGCACGTGGGGCCAAGACCCTGGCCATCTGCAACGTGGTCGATGCCTCCATCCCGCGGAAAGCGGATGCAGTGATCTACACACACGCCGGTCCAGAGATCAGTGTGGCTTCGACCAAGGCGTTCACGACCCAACTGACAATACTGTATTTACTGGCAGTGTATCTGGGACGGCGTCGGGGGGTGCTCGATCCGGCAAAGGGACACCAGCTCATCGCCGATTTGCTCACCCTCCCTGCCCTCGTGCGGACAGTACTCGGCAAAGAGAAGACGATCGAAAAGATCGCCAAGAAATACGGCCACGCGAGCGACTTCCTCTATCTCGGCCGCGGGGTGAACTATCCCATCGCCCTGGAGGGTGCACTCAAGCTCAAGGAGATCTCCTATATCCACGCCGAAGGCTATCCAGCCGGTGAAATGAAACACGGACCGATCGCCCTGATCGACGACAAGATGCCAGTGGTCGTTCTGTTGCCCAAAGACCCAGTCTACCCCAAAACCCTCAGCAACATGAAAGAAGTCGAGGCGCGGGGCGGGCGCATCATCGCCCTCACCGATACGGTCTCCCCGGAACTGGAAGAGATCGCCTGGGAAATCATCGAGGTGCCGACGACGAACCACCTGCTCATGCCCATTCTCTTGACCATTCCGCTGCAGTTGCTGGCCTATCATATCGCGGTGTACCGTGGCACCGATGTCGACCAACCCCGCAACCTGGCCAAAAGCGTCACTGTCGAGTAGGAGGGCCCCGCTCTCGTACCGGGAAGGGAACCGATGCTGGCCACGCTCAAGCAGCTCTTCGACGAGCTCGTGCGCACCCGTTCGGTGGTCTGCACCGTAGGACGCGAGGGAGCGGTGAGCGAGCTCTTTCTCGACGGGGCACCGCAGAAGGTCGAATTCGCCGATCCCTGGGCGACGGTAGAGTATGCCAACTGGCACATTCACGTGGACCTCAGCCAAGTGGTGCAGGTGCGCTTTGCCGAAGCACCGGGTCACGACCACACCACAAGCGTATTCGTCTCGTTCGACGACAGGACGGGACAGTCCGTGCTACGCTTTTACTTCCCCCACCCCAGCCACACCCATAGGACGTACACAGCAGAGGAACTCGCGTTGTTCGCCCGGTTCCGGGAGCACTACGAGGGAATCCTATCGCCTCCCTCTACTTGATCCCGGCGAGTTCACGGGCGTAGGCTGCTGCCGCGTCGAAGTCGTACTCGCGGTAGGTTTGGATCTTCTCCGCCTCCAGTGAGCCTTCCGCGTGGACCGCAAGGACTTCTTGATAGCCACCAAAATCGGAGGCGGTCAGATCGGAAATCAGATTGAGCATGCGTAAGCGGTGCTCGGTGGGAACTCCTTTTTTGCCGCCCAAGTACTTGCGAATGTACGGTCCGATGGCTTCGCTGCGCCAGTCCTCCACGCTCGGTCCTGTCACCAGCAACCCCCCACTCACGTCCTGTACCATTTGCACCGCTGTATGGTAATTGGCAGCGAACTGGTACTTGGCAACATTCGTCAGCAGCGTATTGGGCACGGCAACACCCGGCGGGAGGATCTCGTGCTGCTGGGCTGCGGCAATGATCAGCCCCTGCACAGTCGCATGATACGTCGCCAGTTTGGTGAGCTTCTCGCGGATGTGCGCCGCATTCTCGACCCCGTTGTACTCGGCCATCGCCCGCGCTGCGCCAGCGAGGAGTTCCAGTAACGGCAACTTATAGGAAACCGCGGTAAAACGGTGAAACTTGACAAAGGTGAGTGCCAACAGCCCGGCTGCTTCCGTCTCCCCGCAGAGAAAGACCCGTTCCCACGGCACGAACACATCGTCGAAGATCGTCAGGGTCTCCATCATTTTGTGTCTGGCACTGATGGGAAACTCGAAGGGATCCTTCTTGAACCCGCCGTAGGAACTGGCGATCAGCTTCAGCCCTTTGGTCGCGATGGGAAGGGCAAAGGCTACCGCGTACGGCTTATCCTCCGCCCGCATCGCGCGCGTGGGCAAAACGATCACCTCATCGGTATTGGTGGAGACAGAGGTGTGCACTTTCGCACCACGCACCACGATCCCGTCGGGGCGTTCTTCGACCACCCGCACGTAATAGTCAGGATGTTCCTGCCCTTGTGGGCCGAGGCTGCGGTCCCCCTTGACATCGCTTTGCGCCACCGCCACGCCATAATCTCGGTCACGACACATGCGGTAGTACTTTTGCACCCGCTCCCGGTACTCCGGCTTGCCACGCTTAGCCAGTTCCTCAGCCACGATGTGGAGGGCGAACAGGGCGTCGGTGCCGATCTCTTTAATCAGCACCACGAGCGTCGCCCCCTCGCGCGTGCTGGTGGCGATCAAGCGGCTGCGCTGTAACAAGTCCTCGCTATTCTGCGGGATGTGGTAATAGCGGGAGTAGAGTTCGCCGGTTTGCGGGTCGGTCATCACCGCCAGGTCGCGGTAACGGGGATCTTCTGCCAGGCGATAATCGATACAGGCGTGTTCCACGGCGACCCCGATAACCGGGTGGGTCGTTACATCTGGCACCAATTCTCCACGGTAGTAGACCTCCCGCCCATCTCTCAGACTGGCTTTGTACTGTTCCGGTGTGCGCAGACCCATGACATGCTCCTCGCAAGAAAGTAGCGACACTATACCCACGCCGGTCCTATTCTGTCCACGTCCCCACCGCACTCTAAATGACAAACTCGAGCTGCACGATGACGTTATCGCGGTCGCGCAAGAAGCCGATGCCGTTGAATTGCCCGTCGATGTAGTTGTATTGCAAGGTCAAACGGACCGGATCGCGCACGAAGGTGACCCCCGGTTGCAGCACCCATGCCCCCTGCCAGTCGTAGAAAAAGGCCAGCGCCGGTGCGATCACCCCGGAGCGATACGATGTCGAGATCAACAAGGTGTTGACGATCTGATACGTATCGAGATTGACAAACGCTTGGTTGTTCCTGTGCGGGTCCCGCACGGGCACGGCGAAATGGGCAAAGCCGAAAGAATCGACCACCGAGGTGAGCGGCGTGCTATCGAAGTCCACAATATGCGTGCCGAAGGTCTGGGCACTGATGAAAAACGATTGGCTAGGGTTGAGAAAGCGGATATAACGGTTGATATCCAGCCCCAGAGACCACCGCACGACATCGGAGCGATCGATATTGTTTTTGTAGCGGAGGAGCGGCTCACCCGTCGCCGGATCGGTGCCGACCTGCCGATATCCTGGGGTGATCCGGCCGGTCAGCGCGGGTCCGAGAATCTGATTGGGCGCAGAGTTCAAGAAAAAGGGTTCGGCATAGAAATAGGCAAACTCGCCTCGCACCACCGCGTAGAGTTGCGGAACGCTAAAACTGAGGGTCGCACCACTGATCTGTACTTTGGGAAACATCACATTGGCGGCGAAATTCTTCACCAGGAACTGTGATGTCTG
>JANWXO010000147.1 GCA_025057295.1 Candidatus Binatia bacterium
GCAGGTCCTGCCCGCGAGATAATTGGACCTTCAGGTTCCGCTCCACCTATGCGTGTTGCCTTCAGTGACCTTTCCACTCCTCCCCCCACCTGGGCAGAGATCTTCGGCAATCCTAACCCGGTCGAGGTCGAGATCGGCCCAGGGAAGGGCGCTTTTCTGCTGGCGATGGCACGGAACTACCCCGAACGAAACTTCTTTGGGGTGGAGATCTCCAAGCGCCGCGCCTTCCGCCTCGCTCACCTCATCGAGCGCGAAGGCCTGGCCAATGCCATCGTCATCCATGCCGATATCGGCTGTTTGCTGCGCACTTTCATCTGGCCCAACTCGGTCTCCGTCTACCACCTCTACTTCCCAGACCCCTGGTGGAAGAGGAGACATCAGAAACGGCGGCTGCTGCGCGACGATTTCGCGCACCTGCTCGCCTCCACCCTCGCGCCTGGCGGGAAAATTTTCCTCGCGTCGGATGTGCCGGACTATTTCGCCGCACTCGTCCAACAGCTTACCGCCGTGCCCTCGCTCACCCGTTTTCCCTGGCAGCGAGACCACGTTACCAGAAAAGGAAAACCGATTCTGACCGACTGCGAACGGAAATATCGCGAAGCAGGACACTCCCTATTGTATGCGGGATTTCACAAGCACGTCTGACGGTACAGCTGAGGGAGCCACTGGTTCCCTCTTCTGCCCTGCCTGCTAATCTCCGACCGGCACCGGCTGCGGTGTCGGAGTCCGTTTTCCCACCCACACCCGTACCCGCTCAATCGCATCGTCGAGCAACGAGTAGGCGACAGGAATCACAACGAGTGTCAACAGGGTCGCGGTAACCATCCCGCCGATAATCGTCACCCCCACAGGGGCGCGGGACTCCCCACCCGTGCTCACCCCCAACGCCAGCGGCAGCATCCCGAAGATGGTGGTCAACGCTGTCATCAAAATCGGACGCAGCCGGCGTGGACCGGCACGCAACAGGGCTTCACGCGTCGGGACACCCTGCAGGCGCAGCTGATTGGTGTAGTCGATCAACAGGATGGCGTTTTTCGTCACCAACCCCATCATCATGATGACCCCGAGCATGGCAAACACGCTGAGCCCATACCCGGTCACGAACAGTGCGCCAAAGGCACCGAAGAAACTCAGCGGCAAGGTCAGCAAAATGGTAAAGGGGTGGAGGAAGCTCTCGAATTGGCCGGCCATGACCAGGTAAATAATGCCGATACTCAAAACGAAGGCGAACAGCAAGTAGCCAAACGATTCGCCCATCGCCTCGGAGCGACCCACAAAGGCGCTGGCGTAGCCAGGCGGGAGCAGCTCCCGCAGAAGACGCTGGGCATCGAGGATCGCTTCCCCTTGGAACTTTCCCGGTCCGACATTGGCGTAGATTTGCACCGCCCGCATGCGGTCGTGCCGGCGAATTTTGTCCGGCCCCACCGTCTCGGTGATATCGACCAGCTTGCGCAATTCTACCAGACGCCGCCCTCCGTTCGCCTCCATACCAACCGGACCGGCTGGCACGTAGATCTCCTGCAGGTCGGCGGGACGACTGCGGTGCTCGGCGAGCAGGCGCACGTTGACGTCGAACCGCTCCCCCAACTCCTTGTACTTCACCACATCCTGGCCGCCGACGAGGACGTTCAGCGTCGAGGCGACCGCTTGCACCGGTACGCCCAAATCTGCCGCCCGATTACGGTCGATGTAGACGCGCACCTCCGGCTTGGTCAACTCCAAGTCTGAATCGACATCGACGATGCCAGGCAGCGCACGATACCGCCGCATGAATTCCTCGGAAATATCCCGCAGCCGTTCCAGATCCGGCCCCTTGATGACGAGCTGGACATCCGCGTTGCGTTGCCCCCCGCCGAAGAGTCCTGCACTCTCCACCGACACCGCCAGAAACCCCGGTACCTGCGCCAGCTGCTGCCGTACATCGGCCATCACCTCCATCTGGCTGCGGGTGCGCTGCTCCCGGTCGTGCATGCGGATGAACGCGACGCCTTCGTTGACATCGCTCACGTCGCCAAACCCCAGCCCGGCAAAAAACGAGCGAATCTCCGGCTGGCGCGCTAACGCCTGCTCGACATGGTGCAGGAACAGATCGGAGCGCTCCATGCTCGTCCCTACCGGGACCTTGTAATAGACGATAAAGCGGCTTTCGTCGGCCTGGGTGATAAACTCCAGTTTGAGCAGACGCACGATGCCAATGGCGGCAAGAAAAGCCGCCACTCCTACGGTCACAACGGTCGCGCGGTGTCGCAGGGCGCGGTGCAAGAGCAACAGATAGCCACGCTCCAGCGCCAGGAACGACCGCTCCAGAGCACGTTGGAGGCGGTTTTGCTGCGTCTCGCTTATCTGCTTGAGCAGACGAGAACAGGCCATGGGACTAAAAGTTAACGCGAGGAAGGTAGAGATGATCACCGCAAAGGTGACGGATAGGCCAAAGTAATAGAAGAACCGCCCGATGATGCCCCCCATAAAGGCGATCGGCAGAAACACCGACACAATCGCGAGAGAAGTGGCGATCACTGCAAAGCCGATCTCTCCCATCGCCGCCCGGGCTGCCTCCAGCGGCTTTTTCCCTTCCTCGAGGTGGCGAAAGACATTTTCGATCACGACGATCGTGTCGTCGATAATCATCCCGACGGAAATGGTCAGCGCTAGCAGGGTCAGGTTGTTGAGGGTGAAGCCAAAAAAGTACATGGCAGCAAAGGTGCCGATCAAAGTGGTCGGGATGATGATCGTGGCCACCACGGTGGGACGGATGCTGCGGAGGAAGAGAAACATGGTGAGGACGGTGAGCATAGCGCCGAAAAAGAGATCTCGTTGGGCACCGAGCACGGACTGTTGGATGAAATCGGCCGCGTCGTACCCAATGACTACCTCTATTCCCGGCGGAATCGTCGGCCGCAGCTCTTCGAGGCGCTTTTTCACCGCGGCCGAGACGGCGACCGTGTTCGTCCCGCTCTGCTTTTTGATCCCCAGTCCCACGGCCGGCCGCCCCTGAAAGCGTGCGATCGTGCGATACCGCTCCTGCTCGTCGAAGCCCTCGGCCGCATAGCCGATATCCCGCAGACGGATCGGGGTGCCGTCACGAAAAGCGACGATCAGGTCGTTGAACGCCTCGGGGGTGGGAAATTCTCCCATTGTCTTGGCCAAGAACTCCTGCGGCCCGGTCTCGACCCGGCCCGCGGGGACTTCGATGTGCTCACGCCGCAGGGCCTCGGTCACATCCAGGGCAGTGAGAGCGTAGGCGTTGAGTTTGTCGCGGTCGAGCCAGACTTTTACTTCGCGTTCACGGAACCCAGCAATTTCGATCGCTCCCACTCCCGCCGCCGTTTGCAACCGGCGCTTCAAGACCTTATCGGCATACTGGCTGATCTGGGTGTAGGGGAGAGTGTCGGACACGATCGCGATCCACATGAAGGGTTGGGCGTTGATGTCGAGCTTATCGATGATCGGCGGCTCGATGTCCTCGGGCAAATCGCGTCGCGCCACACTCACCTTGTCGCGCACCTCCTGAGCCGCCACGTCGACATCTTTGTACAGCTCGAACTCGACCATGACTTGCGACACCCCGAGGGCGCTCACCGAGGTGATATGCTTCACCCCTCCGATCTCATTGATGCGCTCTTCCAGAGGTTCGGTCACCTCCGACTCCACCGTCTCTGGACTGGCCCCCTGGAGAAAAGTGGTGACGGTCACCATCGGCCAGTCGACCTCCGGCCACAAATCGACCCCGAGCCGCGGGTAGCTGGTCAGACCAAAGAGCGCCAGCACGAACACGACCACCAGCGTCAAAACCGGTCGGCGAATCGCGAGATCGGAGACTCCCATTGCGGTTGCTCCTTTACTGGAAGTTCGCCCACTTCATCCGCTGCCCGCATGTCCGGTCTCGTTCACCACCGTGACCGCCTGCCCATCCTGCAACAGATAGTTGCCGCTGGTGACGACGAGCTCCTGCGGGCGGATCCCAGAGAGAATCTCCACTTTGCCGTCGAACCGCTCCCCCAGTGCTACCGCTCGTTCGCGAGCACTGCCGTTCTCCACCACATAGGCCAAAGCCCGGTCCTCGCGCAGGACCACCGCCTCCTGCGGCAAGACCACCGCATTTTCGTTGGTCCCCAACAGCAATTGCACATCGGCAAAGAAGCCTGGTTTGAGGCGACCGTCACGGTTGTCTACCAGGGCTTTGAGCTGCAAGGCGCGTGTGTGGGGATCGACCTGAGGATTGATGAAATAAATACGGCCGGTAAACTCGCGGTCGGGATAAGCCTTGACCTTCACGGTGACGTGCTGGCCGGGATGCACCTCACCGGCAAACCGTTCCGGCAAGGTGAATAACAGCTTGAGGGGATGGGTTTTTACCGCGGTGAAGAGTGCCTGCCCAGCCTTGATATACTCCCCCACCGCGACGTGCCGGGCGGTAATAATGCCATTGAGTGGAGACACCACCGTCGTATCCTTGAACGATTTGCGGGCCAGCCGCAGCACCGCCTCGGCCCGCTCCAGCCTGGCCTTGGCCAGCGCAGCCTGTGCAGCCGTCTCGTCATAGACCTGCTGCGAGATCATCCGCTCTTTCAACAATTCCGCGCGACGCTGCAAGGTCACTTGCTGCAACTCGACATTCGCCCGCGCTTCGCGCACCTCGGCTTCCGCTCGCGCCACCTCTAATTGAGGCTTTTCCTGCTCCAAGCGCAGGACCACCTGCCCCGTTTCCAAAGGGTATCCTTCGTCGACCGCGATCTGCGCAATACGGCCATCGACCTCGGCACTGATCGTGACCTCGTCTTCTGCCAGGAAAGACCCCACTGCTTTCAACGTATGGGTGACCGTCTGGATGCTCGGGTGGACTACTGTCACGCGGACAGCTTCTGCCTTCCGTTCCGCTAGGGACACGGAGGTTGCCGGCGGCGAGCTCCGACAGGCCGTTAGGACTATCGAGACGAACAGTATCCCTCGCGTGCACCACATGCTGACAGCGCTCTACAGATCTGTGTTCTGGGGTCGGAGTGAATATCCACCGAAGCCGGTATCACTGCGGTTCTCACGGCACAGCTGACGATACCTGTTGCAGACTCAGTCACGATCACCTTAGGGGTTCCACTCTGCGCAATCAAGCCCATAAAATCAAAAATAGCCACGGCGGTACCCCAGGGAAAAGAAGGGGCGTTTCTCGGGCTGCTGCCCGCACGACGAGTGCTCCACCGCTCCGAGCGATGGCATCCCGGTTACCGGGTCAGACGCTTGACCGCGCTCACGATCTGCCGCGCGCTGATGCCATAGGCGTCGAGCAATTCCCCCGGCCTGCCGGAACGCGGCACTTCGGTGACGGCCAATTTATGCACCCGCACCCCGTGCAGAGCGGTGGCATTCAGCACGGCATCGCCGAGGCCACCGTCGTAATAGTGATCCTCCACCACGAGGATCATGTTGTGGGTCTGGCGAGCTGCCTGCAAAAGGCCCTGCTGATCGATCGGCTTCACCGAATAAGCATCGAGCACACGCACATGAATACCAGCGGCGCCCAAAGCCTCATAGGCCGCAAGGGCTTCGTGGAGCGTGACACCTGCGGCAACGATGGTGAGTCGATCCTGGGGACTCGCCCGCAGCACTTTGCTCCCGCCGACCGGAAACTCCTCCGTATTGGCATAGATCACCGGCGTCGCCGGGCGCGAGGTCCGCAGATAGGTCGTCCCTGTCAGCTCGGCTGCCGCTGCAACCAGTCGCTCTGTCGCGACCGCATCACAGGGATACAGGACCGTCGAATGCGGGACAGCACGCATCATCGCCAGATCTTCCAAGCCCATCTGCGAAGGGCCATCTTCACCGATAGACACCCCGCAGTGTGACCCGACGTACGTAATCGTCACCCGCGAAATCGCCGCCATGCGGATGTGATCGAACGCCCGGGTCAGAAACGCAGCAAAGGTCGACACAAAGGGAATCTTGCCGCACGCCGCCAACCCAACTGCCGCCCCGACCATGTTCTGCTCGGCAATAAAACTCTCAAAATAGCGTTGTGGATGCGCAGCGAGGAATTTCTCGGCGAAGGTCGAATTTTTCGTGTCCCCGTCGAGCGCCACCACGCGGGGGTTGATGGTACCAAGCTTGGCCAGAGCGGTCCCGTAGGCCGCCCGCGTCGCCACCTGCTCGCCGCGTTGATACTGAGGTGCAGGAAAGGTGCCGGTCACCGTAGCAGTCGGCGCCACAGCAGCAGTCGATGGCCGAGCAATCCGTATTGGCGGACTTGCACCGTTCGACAATTCCTTCAGCGCCCGGTCCAACTCTTCTCCTTTTTTCAGCGGCTTCCCGTGCCATCCTTCGCGATCTTCCAGAAACGATACTCCCTTTCCCTTGCGCGTGCGAGCAATAATCATCGTCGGCCGTTCTTGCACCGTCTGCGCCTCGTCCAGCGCTGCCACGATCTCTGCCATAGCGTGTCCATCGATCTCGACGGTATGCCAGCCAAAGGCCGCAAACCGGGCCCGGTACACACTCGTATCGAAGTCGTACATCGTCCGCTGACTCTGCCCAAAGCCGTTCACGTCGAGCAGCGCGACGAGATTATCGAGCCGGTAATAGGACGCGAGCGCTGCCGCTTCCCACACTCCTCCTTCGACGACCTCTCCATCCCCTAAGAGCACGTACACCCGATAGGCAAGCCGATCGAGGTACTTCCCGTTCAACGCCATACCCATGCCGATCGACAACCCCTGCCCCAAGGAGCCGGTCGCCGCTCCGACCCACGGGAGCCGCGGAGTGGGGTGGCCCTCCAGAGGACTGGTGAAACGGCGCAACGTATCTAACTGTTCAACTGGGATCGCTCCCGCTTCGGCCAGGGCGGCGTAGAGCACAGGAGCCGCATGCCCTTTGGAGAGCACGAAGCGGTCGTTGTGGGGATTGCGAGGATCGTTGGGATCGAACCGCATGGCGTGGAAAAAGACGGCCGCCACGAGGTCAGCCGCCGAGAGACACGAGGTAGGGTGGCCAGAGCCAGCCTCGGCGGTTGCACGGACCGAGTGAACGCGCAGCTTGCGCGCCACAGCCTCCAACGCCCTCAGATGTTGCGCAGCAGTCACACCCTCTTCCTCCTTGCGCGTGAAAAAAGAGGGGCACGAGTCCCCGTGCCCCTATCTCTCTTTGTTGCCGATATGTGTTGGTTCGTGATGCCTACACACCACCACCCGCCAAGGGCGGGAAGATGCTGAGTTGCATGCCGTCGCTGAGCGGGGTGTCAGGTTGCACGTAGGTATCTCCCGCGACGAGCATACTGGCGTGCTCGCGCGGGATCTGCAAAGCGTCCACCGCATCTTGTACGGTCGCCCCCGCCGGGAGTGTCAACTGCACCCCATCTTCGCTCTGTGGAGGTAAGTACTTCTTCAGCGTCGCGAACAGCTTGACGTACACAGTAACTGTCTCTGCCATATCAGTACCGGGGTACTCTGTACATCACAGAGGCATAGGTAAATTTGGGCGGCCTTCCTTCCGCAAACCCGGGCCACTTCTCACGGCGTTTGATCGCGCTATGGATCACCCCCATCTCGGCCACACCATTTTCGTCCCCCACATACACTGCGCCAACCATCCTGCCGTCCTTGTCTACCACCACCTTGCGATAGAAGCCGTCTTCCCCTCTACTCAACATCTTGACGTCGTCCCCCGGCCCCTCGCGGAAGCGACCGATTTGGGCCAACGTGACGTTAAAAAGCTCGACCACGTTCATACCCAAGCTGCCAGGGTATACGTGTTTGGCACCTGCCATATTGGCACCCGCCACCCGTCCCTGATCGATCGCTGTCGGCCAAATCGCGTAGATCGAACGCTCGTCAGCAAGAAAGTCCATCGCCTCGGCAACGTCTCCAGCCGCATAGATATCCGCATAATTGGTCGCCAGATATTCATTGACGACCACCCCTTTATTGACCGTGATGCCGCTGCCCTGTACGCAGCGCACGTGCGGGCGCACGCCGGTCGCAACAGCGACCATATCCACGGTG
>JANWXO010000148.1 GCA_025057295.1 Candidatus Binatia bacterium
AGAAGAGCGGCATAAGGAGAAGAACCGCTAGCAGTCGGAAGCACGAGAGGAGCCAGGAAGCTGCGGTGCCGAGCCTACCCAACCGAGACATTCCTCTACGGAGAGGGGAGCAGCGTTGAAACAAAGCCCGAGCCGCGTGATATCCGGTGGGTGAAACGCAGCTTGCGCCCAGAGGTCCGCGCGCCTGCAGAGCTCGCGGAGCGGCCCATCCCACACGAGATGCCCACGTGCCATCACCAGAGCTCGTTCCGCATATTCCGCGGCGACCCACGGAACATGGGTGATGATGAGGATGGTATGCCCTTGACGGTGGAGGCGCCGCAATAACTCCATCATGGTTCGCTGCTCGCGATAATCCAGACCCGTGGTCGGTTCATCGAGGATGAGCAGCCTAGGGTGCAGCGCCAAGACTGCAGCCACGGCAAGCCGCTGCCGTTCTCCCTTGTCGAGAAGAAATGGATCGCGTCCTCTCACCTCATGCAGACCGACTGTTTCTAGCACGGCGGACACGCGCGCGTGCACCTCTACCGCAGGCAGACCGAGGTTGCGCAGTCCGAAGGCCACTTCCTCCTCCACTGTAGCGGCGAACAGTTGATGGTCAGGATTTTGAAAGACATAGCCGATTTCTTGCGCCAAATGGGCAAGGGGGATCGTACGTAACTCCCGGCCGTGGAGGAAGATCTGTCCCTGCGTCGGCGTGAGGAGGCCACTGCAATGCTTCGCCAGCGTTGTTTTGCCAGAGCCGTTTGCTCCGAGGAGGGCGATAAACTCCCCGGTGGTAATGGTCAAGGTGACCCCGGTGATAGCTGGAGCACCTGCACCACTATACCAGTGAGAAACTGCCTCGAGCTGCAGGAGCGGAGAAGCACTCTCAGCACGCGCGCGAGACTGTGGCGCGGAAGCAGAGGCAACGGGTATCGGAGAGGAATCCGAGCCGCCCGCAGGCTGGAGGAGAGATATGCCGTGCGCGCGCAACACTCGCACTGCCCCTTCGATATCACGAGGATAGGTGTGTATGCCCAGTGACCGAAACAAGCGGTCAAAGTCATGAGGGCGTACCCCAGCGTGGGTCAAAGTTTCGATATGTGGGAGGAGCTGATCCGGTGGTCCCACAGCGACCAGTTGTCCATTGGCCAGCACCGCGAGACGGTCAGCCTCCAGCGCCACAGCGACATCGTGCTCGACGACAACTAGCGTGTACCCCTGGGCGCGCAGCCGCCGCAACAGCATAAAGATCTGCTGCCGTCCCTGGGGGTCGAGGTCGGTTGTCGGCTCGTCGAGAATGAGTAATCGAGGCCGAAGCGCAAGAATGGCCGCAAGCGCAAGGCGCTGCTTCTCTCCGCCGGAGAGGGAGGCAGGATCACGCGACTCGAACCCGACGAGCCCCACCTGGGCAAGCACCTCAGCCAACCGGCGGTGCATTTCCGCCGGGGCGATCCCGACTTGCTCCATACCGAAGACGATCTCGTCGCGGACCGTAGTGGCAAATACCTGCGCCTCGAAATCTTGCAACACCATGCCGACCGTGCCAGCAAGCTCACCAACTCTTTCGTTGATGAGACGACGCCCGAAGAGGGAGACCGTGCCACTGAAGCGGCCGCTTTGAAAGGCCGGAATGACCCGATTACAACATTTGACCAGGGTCGATTTCCCTGCCCCAGAAGCCCCCATAATGACTACCATTTCTCCTTGCCGCACCTCCAGCGAGACATCGTGGAGGGCAGGGACGGCTGAGTCGGCGTAGGTGAAGGAGACGTGCTCAAGACGGAGCGCGATCGGGGCAGAGGAAACGGCATTGGCCGGCGAGGTCAGTGTCGAGGCAGGTGGCTGCATGCTCTGGAGCGGCGAGATTTTCCCGTGCACGACCTATAATAGCATCACGCCAACACAGGCGAGCACGACAAAAGGGAACAGTCCTACACCAACTTCTGCCGCCCGAGTTTGCGTGGTGAGGCCGAACTCGACAAACAGTCCAGGAGTCCAACGGCCGGCTGAGAGCAGGTTGCCCACCACCAGTCCTCCAACACTGGCAGCGGTGAGAAGCACCAGACCGGAAAGACGCATGAGTCGTGGTTTTGCTTGCGGGCGTTCCAAGAGGTGAATATACAGGAGTCGTCCTCGCGCCACCCGGGGATAGAGCACAGCCAGCAGCAACGGCGCAAACAGCACGGAAGAGACAAAATTATTAAACAGGACAATATTCCCGAGTACGGCAAAGGGCACGAAGCCGAGCAAATTTAACCCCCACCCCACCACCAGCGCACAGGCAGCGCTGGCGACGAACAGGGTAAAGAGAAACCGCAGCCAAAGCCCCACGTTCTTTGGTACCGGAGCCTGTGTCGAAACAGTCTCCCAGACTTTATATGGCACCAGGCCGTATAAAAAATTGCCCACAAACCCGAAAAAATCCCCTGGTCCAATCCCACCGAAAAAGTCACCGATCACATTCCCGATGGCAGCTCCCCAGGCTGCAGCCGGACCGAAGAGAAAGGAACAAACGACTGGGATTGCATTGGCCGGTCGCAGTTCAGTGATGCCGGGGATGAGAGGGAAGACTTTGAACGGAATCAGAATCGCAGCATAGAGAGCCGCACAGATGGCGGTAAAAACAACCATGCGGGTGTTATCCCATACAACCCAGATCTCTTTCATACTCCTGGCCTGACGTAGCATAGAGGAACCGGCCACGGCAATCCTTGGTAGAGATTGCATGCCAGGGTGCCTGGTTCTCAATCTCCTGCAGCCGCTTCACCGACCTCTTCCAGGCCGCCGCAAGCAGGTCATCGCGAGTCTGCAGGGCACGTTGACCAGCACGGGAAAATCCTCTAGCGTTGCGGAGCATGGTCAGGGGATTTTGGTTTCCTTGGTGTGGCGTGGCCCTGCTCCTCCTCAGCGGATGTTCCTCGACCGTCCGGCGTCTCTCGGCAAAGGAATACTATACCCAGGCGAGCGAAGCCTTTATGAAGGAGGATTTTACTACCGCCGCAGACCAGTATCGTGAACTATTGGACCAGTATCCCTTGAACCCTTACGCCGAGGAGGCGCAACTCAAAATCGCCTATGCCTATTACCTTGACAAAAAGTACAGCGAAGCGATTGCTGCCTTTAGTGATTTCGAGCGAGCGTATCCGACGAGTGCGCATCTCCCTTTTGTCGAATACTACCGCGGTATGTGTTATCTGGAGCAAATGCGTTCGATCGACCGCGACCAAAGTGTGACCGAGAAAGCCCACGATTTCTTTCAGGCGGTGGTCGAGCGCTTTCCTGAAAGCCCCTTCGCTCCCCTTGCACGCGAGAAGATCAAGATCTGTCGTGAAGCCATGGCAGGCAACGAGCTCTATGTCGCGCGGTTCAATGAACAGCTCGGCAACCTGTTAGCCACAAAAGTACGGCTCCGCACGATTGTGGAAAAATATCCAGAGACCGAAGCGGCACTTGAGGCTCTAACCCGTTTGCAAACACTTTTATCGCAAGAAGGGAACGCTGCACTTGCAGAGCTCGCTGCCCAAGCGCTCACTCTGCGACGCTCGCCTCGGCCAGCAGAGACAAACACTCCGGCTGCCTGGTCAGATCCTGAGGACCTGCCAGCTGCAGAGAGCGATCCTCTCAGGTTGCTCGTGGCAGAACTCAAGCAACTGGAAGATTATGAGCGGGCGCAAGCCAGGGGCTATATCGAGGGAACGGCAGTCGCCAAGGGATTTGACAGAGCGGGCGCACGAAAGCGCGAAGAAGCGGTTGACACCGTTGGGAATTTCCGCTAGCCTCGCGGGAACTTACACGACAGATGGCAAGAACACGGCCCCTTCCGTCGGTGAGCGGCTTCTTGCTCGGAAGGGGCTTTTCCATGTTTAGCAAGAACGATGAGTGCGGCCACAGGGCAAACTGTCCCACAGGTACAGCAGGGCAAGGTTTTGGTCGTCGGTGCCGGCGGCCTCGGTTCGCCTGCTGCTCTGGCCCTTGCATTAACTGGAGTGGGAGGTATTGGGGTCGTTGATCCAGACGCGGTGGAACTTTCTAACCTCCAACGCCAAATTCTTCACTTCACGTCAGATCTTGGGAAACCCAAAGTGACCTCAGCCTGCGAGAAGTTGGGCCGCGTCGCCCCACAACTGCAGGTCACGCTGTACCACACACGCCTGGAAGCGGGCAACGTGGCCCAGCTTTTCCGGCCGTATGACTTCATCATCGACGGGACTGACAGCGTAGAAACCAAATTTCTCGTGAACGATGGCGCCGTGCTGATGGGGAAACCGTTTTGTTATGCGGGGATTGTGCAGTTCCAGGGCCAACTCCTGACTGTGGTCCCACGGCAGAGCGCATGCCTCCGCTGCCTGTTTCCCACTCCTCCTGACCCAGCAGAAATTCCCACCTGTCAAGAAAGTGGCATCCTCGGCAGTCTCGCTGGGAGCATCGGATTTCTGCAGGCGCAAGCTGCGCTAGAGTACTTACAAGGGAACGTGACATTCCTCGCGGACCGCCTGCTCACGTACGATGCGCACGCCTTACGATGGCGCTTCGTCCCTGTGCGCCGCAACCTTCGCTGCCCCCTGTGCGGTCTGTCACCGACGATTACAGATCTGCACGCTCTCACCTCTCGATGGACTGATCAATGTACTGCTAGAGCGTAACGCTCTGGCCGTTCTAAGTTATAAGAGGAGCCGACATGAGTGCTGTTACCGGGCTGACCTGTCGCGAATGTGGGCAAGCATATCCTGTAGCCCCGCTGCACGTCTGTGAAACCTGTTTTGGCCCCCTCGAGGTCGTCTACGACTATGCCAGCATCCGTCGGACCATGACCCGGGCATCGATCCAGTCACGCCCTCCCTCAATCTGGCGTTATCGCGAACTCTTGCCGGTGCAGGGGGAACCGCAAATTGGTCTGTACAGCGGTTTCACTCCCCTGGTAAAAGCTGATCGGCTCGCTGCCTCTCTCGGCGTGAAAGAGCTTTATGTCAAAGACGATTCAGTCAATCACCCTACATTCTCCTACAAAGATCGGGTTGTTGCAGTCGCCATATCGAAGGCGATCGAATTCGGCTTTGACACGGTCTCCTGTGCATCGACTGGCAACTTAGCAAACTCGGTCTCTGCCCATGCCGCACGAGCAGGCCTGCGCTGTTTTATCTTTATCCCCGCCGACCTGGAACAAGGCAAAGTGGTGGGGTCGGCAATTTACGGGCCGCGCACGATCGGCATCCGCGGCACGTATGACGATGTGAATCGCCTCTGCAGTGAGATCGCCGATCGATACGGCTGGGCGTTCGTGAACATCAATCTGCGTCCGTATTACACCGAGGGAGCAAAGACCTACGGGTTCGAGATTGCCGAACAGTTAGGGTGGCGCTTGCCGCAACATATCGTTGTCCCCACTGCTGGAGGAACCATCCTGCCCAAGGTGGCCAAAGCGTTCGAAGAACTACAAAGAATCGGTCTTGTCGACGGTGGGCAGTCAGTCAAGATCTACAGCGCACAAGCCGCCGGATGCGCGCCGGTGATCCACGCCCTCCATACCGGTGCCGACTCGATCGCTCCGGTGAAGCCCAACACCATCGCCAAATCGATTGCCATCGGCAACCCGGCGGATGGCTACTATGTGCTGCGCGCAGTGCGTGACTCAGGGGGATGGGGTGAAGCTGCCACCGATGAAGAAATTATCGAGGGGATCGAACTGCTGGCCCGCACTGAAGGGATCTTTACCGAACCGGCCGGCGGGACGACGGTCGCGGTGACCAAGAAGTTGATCGCCCAGGGACGGATCCCCCGCCACGAATCGATCGTCATCTGCATCACAGGAAATGGGTATAAGACCATTGAAGCGGTGTCGAACACGGTAGCCCCCCCCTGCCTCATCAACGCACGCCTGCAAGAGTTCGACGAACTCTATCGCCAGCTCCCCCACGTCGCTGCAGTAGCGACGCGCGAACACACAGGGTGAGAGCACACGAAGAGACTGTTCGTTGGTGCGACACGGGGGAGCGCAAGCAGGCGACAGGGCAATCGTTCTGCGCGCACTGAGGCAAGGGTGGTTGCCAGAGAAGTGGAAAATCGCCACAGTAAAAGCGATTCTTCGTAAGGAGGTGCCAGGCATGGCCGTGCATGTGCGAGTGCCGACCCCGCTCCGGCGTTTTACGGGTGGTGCCGAGGAAGTAATCGCCGTCGGCGCAACGATCAGAGCGGTGGTAGAGGACCTAGAGAAAAATCATCCCGGCATCAAAGAACGGATCTGTGACGAAGAAGGCAAAGTGCGCCGGTTTGTCAACATCTTTGTCAACGGAGACGATATTCGCTTTCTCAACAATCTCGACACTCCGGTGAAAGATGGAGACGAGGTGTCGATTGTCCCTGCCATCGCTGGGGGATAAAGCATGTCCCTCCTACCTCCTTGGGGGGAAGGCTGTCCGCCCCCAGCACCGCAACGAGTACCTACCGTGCTCCACCTGGTGGGCAACACCCCGCTTTTAAAGATCACCAAAATCACAGCCGGGCTTTCTCCACGCGTTCACCTCTTTGCCAAGCTGGAAGGCTTTAACCCCGGAGGTTCGGTCAAAGACCGCCCAGCCTTGAAGATGGTCGCAGAGGGGCTGCGGACCGGCGCGCTCGCACCGGGGAAAATCATTCTCGAATCTACGTCGGGGAATACCGGTATCGCGTTGGCCATGATCGGGGCCGTGCTGGGCTACCCTGTGCAACTGGTCATGCCGGCGAATGTCAGCGTCGAACGCAAAAAGATTATCGCTGCGTACGGGGCACGCATGGTTTTGAGCAACCCTCTGGAAGGATCGGACGGCGCACTGCGACTATGCCAGCAGTTGCTGCACGAAGCGCCCGAGCGGTATTTCAAACCGGATCAATATTTTAACGAAGCGAACCCCCTCGCTCACTACGAAACGACCGGACCGGAGATCTGGTTTCAGACCCAAGGACAGGTCACCCATTTTGTGGCTGGCATTGGGACCGGCGGGACGATTATGGGGACCGGCCGCTACCTGAAAGAGAAGAACCCACGCATCCAGATTATTGCCGTTGAACCCGACGACGCTTTCCATGGGCTGGAGGGCCTGAAACATATGGCCAGTTCCATCGTGCCCGGTATCTACCACGAAGACCAGCTCGATGGGAAAATCTCTGTCTCAACCGAAGCTGCGTACGAAACTGTGTACCGCCTCGGACGGGAAGAAGGGGTGCTCGTCGGTCAGTCGTCAGGTGCAGCTCTTTGGGCAGCGTTGCAGATCGCGCGCCAGCTCGATGAAGGGGTCGTCGTCACTCTATTCCCCGATTTCGGCGATAAATATCTCAGTACGAATCTCTGGATTGGTTGGAAAGAGTTAAACAAGCACACACCCGCATCCTACCGCATAGCTCGCAGTGGTGAGCGGCCTCTATGAGGAGCGAGCCGTGAACAGGGACAAACGACAACTCACTCTTCTCCGTGTGGCCGTAGGAGCGGTCGTCTCTCGCGGCAAGAGACGCTATATCGGTGCGTGAGTTTCCCCCATGCTTTCCGATAGCCAAATCGAGCGGTACAGCCGGCAGATTATCCTCCCCCAGATCGGCGGCAAGGGACAGGAAGCGTTGCTCCGCTCCCAAGTCTTAGTGAACAGCGACGGACCGCTGCGGGATGCCGCCTTGTTGTACCTCGCCGCCGCCGGGGTGGGAACGCTCGGTATCCTGGGCGATCCTTCTTCCTTGTTGTTCACCGCCTTGTGCCCAACCCACGCAGACCCCGTCTCTGCTACCCTCACCGATCTGAACCCAGATTGCCGCGTAATATGGCACCGCCCGCGGGAGACTTCCTCTCAGGAGCACGTCGTGCAGTCCTACGACGTCGTCCTCTCCGTCCCGCACGCGGCTCTCCACGCTGCGTGTTACGCACTCCAGCGGCCCTTTCTCTGCGCCGCCCTCACCAGCACCGGCGGCTGGCTTTTCGCCTCCCTCGGGTA
>JANWXO010000149.1 GCA_025057295.1 Candidatus Binatia bacterium
GGCCAGGTATTTGTCAAGCTCGTGTCCTGCCTTCACCATGGTCGCACCGCACTCCTGTGAGCAGGGCTATGCAGCCTGCGCTTCCGCTTTGATCCAGTCGTACCCTTTTTCTTCCAGCTCCGTCGCCAGGCTCTTGCCACCCGACTTGACAATGCGCCCGTTGAACAGCACGTGCACGAAATCAGGGACGATATACTTGAGCAGGCGCTGATAGTGGGTGATCACGATCATCGCCCGTTCCGGGGAACGCAGGGCATTGACGCCGTTGGACACAATTTTCAGCGCGTCGATATCGAGGCCAGAGTCGGTTTCGTCGAGAATAGCGAGCTTGGGATCGAGCACGGCCATCTGCAAGATCTCGTTGCGTTTCTTCTCGCCTCCGGAAAACCCCTCGTTCAGCGGTCGGTTCAACAGGCTCTGATCCATCTCCACCAATTTCATCTTCTCCTTGACCAGGGCGAGGAACTCCATCGCGTCCAGTTCTTGCAGGCCACGGTGCTTGCGGATCGCGTTCAAGCCGGCTTTGAGGAAATAGGCCGTGTTCACCCCCGGAATCTCGATCGGATACTGAAACGCCAAGAAAATCCCCTCGCGGGCCCGTTGTTCGGGGGGCATTTGCAGCAGGTCTTTCCCTTCGTAGCGCACTTCACCGGCAGTCACCGTATAGGTCTCCCGCCCGGCGAGGACATTGGCCAAGGTGCTCTTCCCTGACCCATTCGGACCCATGATCGCGTGCACCTCTCCGGCCCTGACCGTCAGATCGACCCCGCGAAGAATCTCGCGGTCGTCGACCGCGACGTGGAGATTACGAATTTCCAGCATAGCTATCTCTCCTTAGCCGACACTGCCCTCGAGGCTGACGCCGAGTAGCTTTTGCGCCTCCACGGCAAATTCCATGGGTAGTTCCTTCAAGACCTGCTTGCAGAAGCCGTTGACGATCATCGACACCGCATCTTCGGCAGAAATCCCGCGTTGCTTGCAGTAGAACAACTGCTCCTCGCCGATCCGCGAGGTGGTCGCCTCGTGCTCCACCTGTGAGGTGTTATTGTGCACTTCGAGATAGGGGAATGTGTGGGCGCCACACTGATCGCCCAACAGGAGCGAATCACACTGCGAGTAGTTGCGCGCCCCCGTGGCTCCTTTCATGATCTTCACCAATCCACGGTAGGTATTCTGCCCGTGGCCGGCGGAGATACCCTTAGAGATGATCGTACTCCTGGTGTGCTTGCCGATGTGGATCATCTTGGTGCCGGTGTCCGCCTGCTGGTAGTGGTTGGTCAACGCGACCGAGTAAAACTCGCCGATCGAGTTGTCTCCCTGCAGGATACAGCTGGGGTATTTCCAGGTGATGGCGGAGCCGGTCTCGACCTGGGTCCAGGAGATCTTGGAGTTCTTGCCCAGGCACTTGCCGCGCTTGGTGACGAAATTGTAGATCCCTCCCCGACCCTGCTCGTCGCCCGGATACCAGTTTTGCACCGTCGAATATTTGATCTCGGCGTTGTCGAGAGCGATCAGCTCGACGACCGCCGCGTGTAACTGGTTCGTATCCCGCCTTGGTGCCGTACAGCCCTCGAGATAACTGACGTAACTCCCTGCATCGGCAATGATCAGGGTGCGCTCGAACTGACCAGTGCCGGCAGTGTTGATGCGGAAGTAGGTCGAGAGCTCGAGCGGGCAGCGCACCCCCTTGGGGACGTAACAAAAGGAGCCATCGCTAAAGACAGCGGAATTGAGCGCGGCGTAGAAGTTATCGGTATAGGGCACGACCGAGCCGAGGTACCGCTCGACCAACTCAGGGTGGTTCTGCACGGCCTCGGAAAAAGAGCAAAAGATCACGCCGAGTTCAGCCAGCTTCTCTTTAAAGGTGGTGGCAACCGACACACTGTCGAAGACGGCATCGACCGCCACCCCGGTGAGGCGCTGCTGCTCGGCAAGCGGGATCCCGAGCTTCTCAAAGGTCTCCAACAGTTTGGGATCGACCTCGTCGAGGCTCTTGGGGCCGTCTTTCTTCTGCTTCGGCGCCGCATAGTAGATGATATCCTGATAGTCGATCGGCGCGAATTTCACGTTCGCCCACTTCGGCTCACCCTCCTCGCGGGCGAGCTTCGCCCAGTAGCGATAGGCCTTCAGACGCCATTCCAGCAGGAAGGGGGGCTCCTGCTTCTTTGCCGAAATGAGGCGAATAATATCCTCATTGAGCCCACGTGGGACGACATCAGCTTCGATGTCGGTCACGAAGCCATACTTATATTCGCCACTTTTCCAGGTCTCGAGCGCGTGCGTCGCATTCGCCATCTGTGTCCTCCTCATGACATGCGGGCCGGGCTCCGTGCGGCAAGCCCCTCCATCGACGGCGGACGACGGTTCCCCAGAAGGACCGCAGAGGGGGGCAGCGGCCGGGTCATGGCCGCAAGTGTCAAGTGCGCCAGCGCCCCTCGGACTGCCTGATTGATGCGCTGCCAGTTGCTCCCTACCGGACACTGCGGCTCCAGCTGACAGAGCTGCGAGGCGTGCAGGCTGCACTCGGTCAATGCGATCGGCCCTTCGAACGCCCCGATGATGTCGGCGACCGAGATCTCCTCCGCAGGCCGCGCAAGGCTAAACCCACCCTTGACCCCGCGGTGCGCCACCAACAAACCCTCCCGCGCCAAGGTCTTCAATACTTTGCTCACCGTGGGCAGCGGCAGGTGAGCCTCCGCCGCCAGATCGCGTGCGGTCCGCGTATGGAGCGGGTCGCGGGCGATGTACGTCAGCAGCATGATCCCATAGTCAGTGAGCTTGCTTATCCGGATCATGACGCCCCCCCTGTTGTCCGTGGGCCGTCGCCCCGTGCCTGCCTCTTTTACGCCCCCGGGGCACCGGCTTCACTGCCACTGTGCCATTCCCTTTCAAAATAGGACCAAATCAGTCCTCTTTATATTGGGATCCCTGCCTGGTTTTGTCAAGGGCGCCGTCCCAGCTCCCTTCTCAAGCGCGAGCGCACAGGGTAGCCTAACCACTTTATGGAGCGAGCGAGGAGGTTGTATGGCGATCGAGACCCCGGCATGGGTTGCGGACGCTATCTTTTACCAAATCTTTCCCGACCGTTTTGCCACCAGCGGCCGCTTCTGCCAGGGGTTACGGATCGAACCGTGGGAGAGTCCTCCCACCAGGTTCGGCTTCAAGGGGGGTGACCTTATCGGGGTGCTCGACCATCTCGACTATCTGCAGGAGTTAGGCATTACGGCCATCTATTTTAATCCGATCTTCGCCTCAGCCGCCAACCACCGCTATCATCCTTATGATTACTACACCGTCGATCCACTGCTGGGGGGAAATGCCGCCTTTCGCACCCTGCTCGACGCTGCCCATCGCCGTCGCATACGCATCATCCTCGACGGCGTCTTTAATCACGCAAGCCGCGGGTTCTGGCAATTTCATCACACCCTCGAGAACGGCGCAGCGTCTCCCTACGTCGAGTGGTTCCATTTCGACCCTGAGCGTCTGTCCGGCAAGCGCCACTTCGCCGCCTACCCCGACCCGACAGCGCGCGAGGCGCTGCGCCGGGGGGAAGGGAGTTACCGGGCTGTCGGCTACAAAGCGTGGTGGGACCTCCCCGCCCTGCCTAAGTTTAACATCGCCACCCCGGCTGTACGGGAATTCCTCTGGCAGGTTGCCACCCATTGGGTTGAGTTCGGCATCGACGGGTGGCGGCTCGACGTTCCCACAGAAATCAACGACGACAGCTTCTGGCAAGAGTTCCGTCGCCGAGTAAAAAAGGTCAATGCCGACGCCTATCTCGTAGGGGAAATTTGGCACGAGGCGCAGCGCTGGCTGCGGGGAGATCAATTCGACGCGGTCATGAACTATCCCCTCGCCAAGGCCTGTCTAGGTTTCTTCGGTGGCGAACGGCTCCAGCTTCACGAGCTCCAGCGGGCCGGCAGTTATCGCGACATCCGTGCGCTCACCGGTGTCGAGTTCGCTGATCGTATCGACGAGCTGCTGCACCTCTATGACCCGGCTGTGACCTATGCGCAACTCAATTTGCTCGACAGTCACGACACCCCGCGCTTCTTGACCAGTGTCGGGGGCGATCGCTCGGCGTTGCAGCTAGCATTCCTCTTTCTGTTCACCCACCCTGGCGCACCGTGTATATACTACGGCGACGAGATTGGTCTCACCGGCCGGCACGATCCGGACTGCCGACGGACCTTCCCCTGGGATCCGGCAAGGTGGGATCACGACATACTCACTTTCGTCAAGCGCTGCATCGCCCTCCGCCACGCCCATCCTGCCCTGCGCCGTGGCACTTACCAGCGGCTCTATGCAGACCCGGAGGTGTACGTCTGCGGGCGCACCCTCGCCACCGACACGCTGATCATTGCTTTCAACACCGCTGCTGTCGTCCGTGAGATTACCGTCCCGCTCGACGCGCTCGGCCTCACCACTGGCGCGGTGCGAGATGTGTGGAGCAGGGAATGTTGGCCGCTCGTCAACGGGACGCTCACGAATCTCCGACTCGCTCCGCGCAGCGGTCTCGTTCTCGTTCCTACGAGTGAAATGGCCCCCCCGATCTAAGCGCGTTCCGCGCCGGGCGCCAGGGAGGTCCGTGTGTCCCCTCCTGTCTCCCCGCCTGCGCGCAGGGCGGGGAGGGAGGATTACGATGCGGGCATCGTCTGTTGCGGCGCGGTGTCGAGCTGTGCCAGCTTGCGCTTCATCGCCGCCACTAACTCGTCGTAAGAAGAACGGCTGATGATGCGATGGAACTGATTGCGATAATTGCTCACCATGCTGACGTTCTCGACCACCACGTCGTAGAGCAACCACCTGCCTGCCACCTGGTGGAGACGATAGGTCACCAGAAAAGGTTGCTCGCGCACCTGGCTAAAGATGCGGGTATCGACCTCGGCAAAGTTCTCCTCGATCCGTTCTCTTTCATACGTCACGCGGATACCGTTAGCATAGCGGTCCAACATGCCCCCGTAGGACTTCTCGATGAGCTGCTTGAACAGCTCGATAAATTCCTGCCGTTGCGCCTCCGTCAGCTGCTGCCAGTGTACTCCTAAGCAGCGACGGCCGAATTCCCGCGTGTCGAGATGGGGCAGGACCACTGCTTCGAGTTTCCGCATGCGCGCCTGGAACTGCTCTGCTCCCTGATACGCAGGGTCGGCCAGCACCGCCATGGCCTGCTCGATAGCGGACCGCACTGTCACCAGCGGTGACTCCGTCGCCACTCCTTGGCCAGTGAGCATCAAGAATGCCACCCCGAGGCCCCACAGCCCAGGTCGAAGATCGTTCTTCCTGCGGTACTGTTTCATCCCCGATTCTCCTTCCGTCACATATAGTAATCGAAGTCCCGCTCCGTTCGCACGCGGTGGCGGACCCGCAAGACATGCGCGGGCATGGCCTGCGGATTCAACTCCACGTAATTCCGCGCTCCTTGCCAGAGATAGCGCGCATCGCTCAACAAGTCATGCACCTGATACGACTGGTGGGGCTCGAGGCCTAACACCTCGAGGGAGAGATCCGTCCAGCCGGCCTGGGTATGATAGGGGTCGAGGTTTACCACCACGAGGATGACGTTCGTCCGGTCTGCCGTGCTCTTGCTGTAGCAAATCAGCGCTTCGTTGTCGATGTGATGAAAACGCAAGCTCCAATCGCTCTGCAGAGCGGGATTCTGCCGCCGGATGCGGTTTACCCGCGCGATGAGGTCTTTTAAACTCTCTGGCCGCTCGATCTGCCAGTGGCGGATCTCGTACTTTTCCGAATCGAGATACTCTTCGCTTCCTGCTTCTCGCGGGCGGTTCTCACACAACTCAAAAGCCGGACCATAAATCCCATAGTTCGCCCCCAATGTTGCCGCCAAAATCAGACGAGTCATAAACGCCGGACGTCCGCCGAGCTGGAGATATTCGGTGAGGATATCAGGCGTGTTGGGCCACAGGTGGGGACGGAAATACTCGCGCACCTCGGTCTGGGTGAGCTCGGTGAAGTATTGCGTCAATTCGGCTTTGGTGTTGCGCCAGGCAAAGTACGTATAAGACTGGCTAAAGCCCAACTTGGCCAGATGATAGCGGACTTTGGGGCGGGTGAACGCCTCGGAGAGAAAAATCACCTCCGGATAGCGAGCCGTGACCTCCGCAATCAACCACTCCCAAAAACGGAAAGGCTTGGTGTGGGGGTTATCGACCCGGAAGATGCGGACCCCTTGCTCGATCCAAAAACAGACGATGCGTTTCAACTCCGCCCATAACTCACGCCAGTGCGCAGTGTCGAAGTCGAAGGGATAGATATCTTCGTATTTCTTCGGAGGATTCTCCGCATACTGGACCGTTCCATCGGGCCGGCGCCGGAACCATTCTGGGTGTTCTTTCACATAGGGGTGGTCCGGGGTGCACTGGAACGCGAGATCCAGAGCGATTTCGAGGCCGTACTCCTTCGCCCTCGCCACCAAACGCCGGAAGTCCTCCAGGGTACCGAGTTGCGGGTGAACCGCGGTATGTCCCCCTTCGGCCGCACCGATGGCCCAGGGGCTCCCCGGATCGGTCGGCGCAGCCACCAAGGCATTGTTTTTCCCCTTGCGGCAGGTCCGCCCAATGGGGTGAATGGGAGGGAAGTAGAGGACGTCGAACCCCATCGAGGCAACGTATGGCAGGCGCGTCTCGCAATCTTTAAAGGTGCCATGCCGCCCCGGCTCCGCAGCAGCCGAGCGCGGAAACATTTCGTACCACGCGCTAAAGCGCGCCTTTTCCCGGTCGACGCGCACTCGCAATTCACGCTCGTACATGGCAGCAAACCGCCGATCAGCATAGACACCTACCAGGTGGGCGAGTTCGTCCGCCAGTGCCAACGCGATCCGCTCGGAGAGCGGGGCGAGATGGTCATGGCGGAGACGCTGAGCCCAAGCGTGGAGCTGCTTTGCATCCTCGCCAGCTGCCCGCTGCCCGGCCTCTGCCACGAGCTGGGCGCCGATCAGCAACTCGACCGCTACCTCTTGCCCTGCCTCTACTTTCTTGACAAATCCCTGACGCCAAGAGAGAAAAGGATCGACCCACGCTTGGAGGGTATAGCAATACTGCCCCAGTTGAGTCACGGTAAATGCGCCACGCCAGCGATCATTCCCCACAGGGGTGAGCGGTACTTCGGACCAGCGCGGATCGTGCTCGTGTCGGTCCAACAACACCGCCCGCAGCATATCATGTCCGTCGGCAAAGATGTCGGCTTCGACCACGACCTGCTCGCCGACTGTCCGTTTGATCGCAAAGCGGCCATGGTCAATTTCCGGAGAGACGCCAGTAATCACGACCCGTACGCGGGCGTCCTCTTTCACGTCCTCCCTTCTGCATCCCCGTGTTGCGTCCATGAACCGTGCCCTCCTGCTCATTCCTGTGTCCCTACCCACCTTTGGACTCCGGTGCCAGCTCGCGCAGGCGCAAGCGGATCTCCTCCGGTTCCACCAGCACCAACTGGAGACCGAGAGGCAGGTTGATGTCCTTCGCGGTAATGGGGTACCGCTGCAGGCCAGCCTTGGCGTCGCGGAGATCGATCATGACCCGCAGGCGACTCGGGTCGAGGAAATTGAGCATCTCTTGGGACCCGCGCACGCGCACGTACACCTCCTGGATTTTCTGTTCCTGGATCGTCAGCGCGCTCGGCACGTTGGTATAGACCACAGGGACGGAGAGGCCGATCTCGGTATCCTGTCTTCCCACCAAGACGAACCAGAGGAACACAACCAGCGCCAAGGAGACTACTTTGGGTTGCCAGTCGTGCGTCACCAGCTCGGTACTGAACCACCGTTTTCGCCGGTGTTCACTGGGGGTGCGCAAACGGTCGGTTAACCACGCCCGCAGGACGGCCGGTGCGGGGAGCACTTCCAAGGTGCCGCTTTCTGCCACTGCCACAGTGCC
>JANWXO010000014.1 GCA_025057295.1 Candidatus Binatia bacterium
TCCGCCTCGGTAGAGGCCCTGCGGCTCGGCGACTTTGACCGCCGTGTGCAGGTCGCCTCGCGAGATGAACTGGGACAACTCGCCGCAGGATTCAACCGTATGGCCGAAACTTTAGCCGAGTTCCACCGCTCAAATTTGGGTGAGGTGCTGCGCGCCAAGGAGACCCTCGAAGCGGTACTAGCTGCACTTCCGGATGGGGTGATTGTGCTCGATCCTGAGGGGCAGATTGTCACGACCAATGCGCTCGCGCGGGAGATTCTTCACGCGTTGAGGCCTACGGCTGTCTGGTGTCTTGACGACCTGCCTTTTCCTGCTCATGGGAAACAGGCTCTGCGGGCTGCTCTCCACGGCGAGCGGACGAGCGAGCCGCGCCTCGATCTCAGTCACGCTTTTACGGTGTCGTTAGGGGGGCGGCAACGAAAGTTTTTGCTCATGGCCGCTCCGATCCCGGAGTTTGCGGTAGGACGGTGCGGGGCGGTTGGTGTCCTCTACGACGTGACCGAGTTTGCGCGGCTCGACGAATTACGCTCGGAGTTAGTTGCTGTGGCCTCGCACGAGCTCAAAACCCCACTCACCACGTTGCGCATGAATCTGCTCTTGCTCGCAGAGAGTGCCCAAAACCTCACATCGCGACAGCAGGAAATGCTTGCGGCCGCTTCCCTGGGGTGTCAGGAACTGGCCAGTACTATTGATGAGCTGCTGGATCTCACCCGCATCGAAGCCGGACAGCTCCGCCTCGCACAAGACCTCGTCGAACTGTACGCCGTGATCGAACAGGCGGTCTCTGCCCTGCGCCCGCGTTATGAGGATGCAGGGGTGACCCTCCACATTCAGCGCGCATGTGCACGGGCCTTGGTGCGTGGCGATGCCGCGCGCCTGGGTATCGTCTTTACCAACCTCCTGACCAATGCGCTGACCTATACCCCCTCTGGGGGTATGGTCGCGATCGCAGTGGCGTCTCAGCAGAGTCCCGCACGAGACGGCACCCCGCTTCTGCGGATTACCGTAACAGACACCGGGCCGGGGATCCCTGCGGAGTTTCGTGAGCGGGTGTTCGAGAAATTCTTCCGCGTCGAGCACTACCGTGGCAACGGTACGCAAGGTGTGCGTGGTGCTGGTATCGGTCTCTACCTGTGCCGTCAGATCATCGAAGCGCATGGGGGGACGATCTGGTGTGAACCCGGTGACGAGGGGCGCGGCACCCGTATTGCCTTCTGTCTCAAGGGGGGGTGACCATTCCCCACCCTCGCTTGCGACAGCGCAGGGCAGGGTCGAGGGGCTGGGCAGGTGGCATGGGGGCAAAATGCCGAGGTGGTGAAAGCAGGGGTCCAGCAGATTGCCGGGACATCGCTTTCCCTCCGTGCTGCCGCAGGGGCGGTGTGACAGAGAAACAGAGGGCATCTCACATGACGCGAAGGAGGACGATGTGGCACGCGGTTTGCTCACCTGGGGTGCTGCTGTTGCTAGTGGTACTGCCGTGCGGCGGCAGGCAGAGGTTGGCGACCGCATGGCGCGTGGTAGCAAATATGGCATCCTGCATGATCAGAACCTCCTGGCTGTGCTGCTGTTCTCCCTCAGCCCTGCTGACCATCCGTATGGGGAGCAGACTCCTTGTGTGGCTGCTCTTCGCAACGGTGGGTTGTGGCGTGCAGGCGTACTCGCCTCCCCTCTTGTCTGGGCAGGGGGCCTTGCTCCTCCCAGCCTCCACCTTTCTGCCTGCCGGACCACCGGTGACCCCGTCCGCTGGTGATTTGACTTCCCCTGTGGGCACGCTCCAGTCCTCCCAGGGATTCCCCGCTGAGCACGTGCAGATCGATTCTCAGGGATTGACCCTCGACCAGGCGATTCGCACGGCTCTCGAAGCCGATCCCGTTATCCAGGCGGCAAGAGAAGCATTCACCCAAGCACAGGCTGACTTGGTTACAGTGTCTCTCCCCCCCAATCCACAGCTTTCGAGCAGCCAGACGCTCCTCCCTTTGGACCGCCCCTTCACTGTGCGGCGGCAGGGCGGACCGCCGCAGTTTGATGTCGAACTCAGCTATCCTATCGACTGGTTCGTGTTCGGCAAGCGTGCCGCTGCGATGGCGAGCGCGCGGCTAGCTATCGACGTGGCGGCTGCTGAGGTTGCCGAGGTGATCCGCCAGCGTATTGCTGGAACAATTGCTGCCTTCTACGACGTGCTCGAGGCACAGGCTCTTCTCGATCTCGCCCGTGAAAATCTCGACGATCTCAAGCGGGTCGAAACGATAACCGCCGACCGGGTGGCACTCGGTGGTGCAGGGACCATCGAGTTGGATCGAATCCGTCTGGCCGTCTTCGATAGCCAGCGCGAAGCCCGGAACCGCGAGACCGCCTTGGCGGTCGCCACAGCCCAGTTGCGCGCTTTCTTAGGCTTGACCGATGCGCCCCCGACGTTCGCGGTGCGCGGCAGTCTCGACGTTCCCACGCCAGCAACACCGCTGTCGGTCGAGAACGTGCTTGCGCTCGCGGAGCAGCATAGACCGGACGTACTCGCCTTGCGGCTGCAGCTCGCCAAAGCGGAAACCGACCTCCGCGTCGAGCAGAAGAGAGCATACCCGCAAGTCATCCAGACGGTCGGCTACACGCGACAATTCCAGGAAAAGGCGATCGGCTTTCCTGACGTGAATGCATGGGGTGTGGGGATTGATGTGAGTTTGCCTCTTTTCGACCGCAACCAGGGCAACCGTGCCAAGGCGCAGTCGGTGCAGCGACAAACGCACCTGAACCTCCGCGCCAAACTTGTCGATCTGCGTGCGGAAGTCGAGCAGGCGGTCAAGGAGTACCAGGCAGCCTATGTGACCGTGACCACGGACGACCCGGCACGGCTCACAGTCGCAGAAAACGTGCGCGATAAGATCCGGGCTGCATACGCGCTTGGCGGGAAATCCCTTCTCGAGGTCCTCGATGCTCAGCGTGCGTACCGCGATACCTATCAGCTCTACCTCACGAGCCGTGCGCATTACTGGCGTGCCTTGCATCGACTCAATGCGGCCATCGGCCGACAGGTCTTGCGATGACACCTCTGCCATCCTTGACACACCGGGAGTCGTCTGCGAGTGTACGCAGCGCGGTGCGTGCTCGGCGAACCCGGTTGTGGCCTTTCATAGGAGGCACGGCGCTGGCGCTCGGTCTGGTGTCGGTGCTGTGGTGGTCTCCTGTGCGAGAGCCACCAGCAGCCGTGCCGAAGACAGAGCCGGCGCCGAACGCGGCCGTCGTACAGCTGGTAGGTCCGAGGTTAATCTCCGTGCAATCAGGGAGTCTCCTGGAGAAGAAGCTGGCCATCGTGCCAGTGAGCCGGGAGCAGACCACTATTCCTGTGTTGACAGTCACGGGAGTCATCGTGGCTCGTCTCCGAGCAGGCGGTGAGCCAGTCGAGGACCGCTGGCAATTTAGTAGTCTTGAGCTCTTGACCACCTATGCCGATTGGCAAAAGGCTCGGACCGAGGTGGACTTTGCCGAGAGGCAATTGCGCAAGACCCGCGAATTGACCGCTGCCCGGCTGGGTGCGCAGACGCAGGTTGTTGAGCGCCTCAGGAAGCTGGTTGCCACGGGCACGGAAGCGGTCAGAGATCTCGCGGCTGAGGAGGCGAAGCTGCTCCAGACCCAGCTGGAGGGCCAGAAAGCCGTGTTCGAGGCCGAAGCTGCCGTGACGGTAGCGACGCGGAGTCGTGCAGCGTTGGAGCGACAGCTCTTTCAGGCTGGTGTCGATCCCCACCTGCTCCAGCGCGCACCCGAAGGGGCAACGATCGTGATGGCCGATGTCCCAGAGGCCAAAGTCGGCCTGGTCGCCGTGGGACAGGCGTGTGAGGCGCGATTTTATGGGTTTCCGGAGATGCTCTTCCCTGGCCGAGTGAGCAGCCTCGCTCCAACGCTATCTGGGGAACGCCGTACCCTGCGGGTCTTCTTTGAACTGAACGATCAGCAAGGTCGGCTGAGACCCGGGATGTATGCGGAGATCGGCCTGGGGACCGATCCGCGTCCAACGGTCCTGGTGCCAGCGGACGCCGTGCTGCACATCGGCCACTCTGATTACGTGCTCGTAGAGGCTGAACCCGGAGTCTGGCGGGTAACCGAAGTGCGAGTGGGCGAACAGGATGGCACCCAGGTGGAGATTTTAGCTGGGTTACAGGGAGGAGAGCGCATCATCGGGAGTGGCGCCATTCTCCTCAAACCTGTTGTGATCCAAGCGGTCCAGGGTTAGGTGCATCTAGCCGACATTCCGGGCTCTGCGTGCAGGCGTCCGTCCCCCTCAATCCTCCCTTTTCCGAAACGGGGAAGCGCAGAACGCGGGGATGCGAGAGAGTGAGCGGTGTTGTGTGCATGTGGTTGCCTGTCCGCTTGTAGGAAAGGAGCACAAGCCTGATGATTCCGGCTCTGATTCGTGCGGCCCTACGCTATCGCTGGGCGGTTTCGGCTATGACCGTTCTGGTCGTTGGGCTCGGTGTCTGGTCGTTTCTGCACCAACGGATCGATGCCTACCCGGACATTTCGGCGCAGATGGTGCAGGTGATCACGACCTATCCCGGTCGTGCACCCGAAGAAGTGGAGCGGCACGTCACGATCCCGATCGAGATAGCCATGCGCAACGTGCCGCGTGTCGAGACGATCCGGTCACGGACGATTTTCGGACTCTCCGTGGTGCAGCTGGTATTCGAGGATGGGACCGAGAGCTACTGGGCGCGCCAGCGCGTGCAAGAAAAGCTCGCCGGCCTCGAACTGCCGGAGGGCGCCACGCCGGAACTCGGCCCTCTCGCAACCGCCTATGGTGAGGTTTTGCGTTATGAGCTGGTATCGGACGGCACGCAGGACCTGATGGACCTGCGGACGCTCAACGATTGGGTAGTGATTCCGCGGTTGTTGCGAGTGCCTGGCGTGGCGGAGGTCTCGAACTTTGGCGGGTATGCCAAGCAGTACGCCGTGCTGCTCAGCCCAGCTCAGCTGCAACGCTTCGGATTGTCGCTCACTGACGTGGTGGATGCCATCCAAACGAATAATGCCGCAGCGGGCGGCAGCGTACTCTCGCGCGGCAGCATGTCGTTCGTGATTCGCGGCCGCGGCTCCCTGCAAGACGCGGCGGAGATCGGCTCGGTCTTCATCAAGTCGATCGGTGGGACGCCCATCTATGTGCGTGATGTGGCCGAGGTGGTGCTGGACTCCAAGGTCCCGGCAGGGATTTTCAGCAAGGACCGGAGGGATGAATCTGTCGAAGGTATTGTCCTGCTACGGAAAGGCGAGAACCCGTCAGAGGTGCTGGCGAGGGTTCAGGCTGCGATCGAAGAGCTCACGACCTCTGGTCTGCCTGACGGGGTGCGCCTGGTCCCGTTCTATGACCGTACACACCTCGTCTCGAGCACGTTACATACCGTTGCGCACAGCGTATCGTTGGGCATCACGCTGGTGGTGCTTGTTTTGTTGCTCTTCCTGGGTCGGCCCAGGATGGCCGTGCTGGTCGCTCTGACCATTCCCTTCTCGTTGCTGTTTGCCCTGATTCTGATGCATGTGGTCGATATTCCCATCGGTCTGCTGTCGGTCGGCGCGATCGATTTCGGCATCATCGTCGACGGAGCCGTGATCATGGCAGAGAACATTGCCCGTCGACTGGGCGAAGCGTCCCGCCACGGTTCACAGCAAAGCGTAGTCAAGACGGTTTTCGCTGCCGCGCTGGAGGTCGAGCGACCGGTGTTCTTCTCGATGCTGATGATCATCGGGGCGTTCCTGCCTCTGCTGACGCTCACGCGCATCGAAGGCTTGCTCTTTCGACCGATGGCGCTGACGATCGTCTTTGCCCTCCTCGGTGCCCTGCTCTTCGCGCTGGTGGTCGTGCCGGTGTTGGCGACGGTTTTCTTCCGGCACGGCTATCGGGAGTGGGAAAACCCGCTGCTGCGGTGGTTTTCCCCCGTGTACGCCGCGATGCTGAGCAAGTTGCTGCACCTGCGCTGGCTTGTCGTCGGGGTAATGGTGACGCTCCTGACCGGGGTGTGTGTGCTGGTCGTGCCGCGCCTCGGCACCGAGTTCCTTCCCTACATCGATGAAGGGGTGATCTGGGTGCGTGCCAACTTTCCCGAGGGGACCTCGCTCCAGCAGACAGCACAGTTCGGCCGTCGCCTGCGCGAGGTCGCACTCGAGTTCCCTGACGTGCAGTTCATCGCCGTCCAGTCGGGGCGCAACGATAGTGGGACCGACCCCTTTCCGCCGAGCCGCATGGAGATGATGATCGGGCCGAAGCCCCGCGCAGAGTGGGTGCAGTTCACAACCAAGCAGGACTTGGTGGCTGCGCTTGGGGCACGGTTCCGCGAGGAGTTTCCCACAACGCGGTTTAATTTTACCCAGCCGATCATCGACAGTGTCACCGAGGATACAAACGGGACCTCGGCCAACCTGGCGATCGAGTTTTCTGGACCGGATGCGGGGGTTCTGTGGGGTCTTGGCCGCCAGGCCGTCGAATTGCTCCGGCGCGTACCGGGAGCCATCGATGTCAATATCGAGCAAGAGGGGCCGCAACCCCAACTGATCATCCAGCCAGACCGGGCACTGTGCGCACGCTACAATGTGCGGATCGAAGATGTGACACGCCTGATCAACATCGCCCTAGGCGGCGAACCGGTGGGGAGTTTGTATGAGGGCGAACGGCGCTTTGACATCGTGGTGAAGTTTGCGCGGGAACATTTGCGTTCGCCCCAGGCGATCGGACGGTTACCGGTTCACAATGCCGAAGGAATTCCCATCCCGCTGTCGCAGGTCGCGAACATCGAGGTCGTGGATGGTCAAACCATCATCGCGCGGGGAGAGGGACGACGTCGGTTGACCGTGCGCTGCGACATCGTGGGCCGAGACCAAGGGGGATTCGTCGCGGAAGCCCAGCGCCTCTTCGAGCAGGAGATGGCGATACCGGCTGGGTATCGGGTGACCTGGCTGGGCATGTTTGAGAACCTTGCACGGGCACGTCAGCATTTTCAGGTTCTCGTTCCTGTCACCATCGCTGTCATCTATCTGCTGTTGGTGGTCACTTTCGGTTCGCAGCGAACGGCCGTGCTGCTGCTCCTTGCGATTCCCTTTGCGTTTATTGGCGGCGCCATCGCCCTCTTCGTCCGGGGAATGAACCTGAACGTTTCTACCGGGGTCGGCTTTGCCGCGGTGTTTGGCGTATCGATCATGAATGGCGTCCTCCTGGTGCGGACGATTACTGCCCTGCGGGTGCAGGGGGTCTCCTTGGAAGAGGCGATTGTTCAAGGGGCTGTCCGCTGTCTCCGCCCCATCGTCATAGCGTCGCTCGTCGCCATTCTCGGCCTCGTCCCGGCATCGCTGGCGACAGGACTGGGATCGGATGTCCAGCGGCCTCTGGCGACAGTCATTGTCTGGGGACTCTTCAGCTCGACGGCGCTGACGCTTTTCGTGCTCCCCGTGTTCTACCGTATCTTTGCCCCTGCTCTCCCGATTGCCGAAACCGAAGAAGAAGACGAGCTCGCCACTGTCAGTGGCGCAGTCCAGCTAGAAACATGAGTGCAATCCAGAGGGTGCGGCGATGGTGAGTGCGCCTGGCACCGGCGAGTCGCCGCTTCACTGCGGCAGATGATAATACTTCCCTTTGAAGAACAGGAGGGGACGGTCGCCCGAAGCGCTTGCCGTGAGGATCTCGCCGATATAGATAGTGTGGTCTCCGCCTTCATAGGCGTTGACGATTTTGCATTCGATGTGACCCATCGTATCCTCGAGCACGGGCGCACCGCACTCCCCTGTGTGATAGGCCACTCCGGCAAACTTGTCGATCCCTTTCGTGGCAAAGCGGCGCGAGAGGTGTTCTTGGGCCTCGGTGAGGATGTTCACGACAAAGACTTTGGACTGTTCAAAACAGGGATAGCAATCTACCGTCTTGTCGACGCACACCAGGACCAGGGGCGGGTTGAGCGACAGCGAAGTGAAGGCGTTGGCAGTCAGCCCAAAGGGCCTGCCTTCCTTGTCGGTGGTCGTGATCACCGTCACGCCGGTGGCAAAGTGCCCCATAACGTTGCGCAACTCGCGTGGGTCGATCGCCATATCGCCTCCTGGGAGCTCAGAGTCCTTTGACTGCTACCAGAGGGGTTGCGCGCCTGTCAATTCCTCTGCCGCGGCACTACAGTGCCGACGTAGACGTAGGGCAGGTCGAGCGAAGTGAGCGGTTGGTCGTGCTGGCGCACGATGGCGGTGACGATGGAGGCGACGAAGAGTGTGTGGTCTCCTGCTGGGTAGCGGCTGACGACCCGACACTCGAAAGCCGCCATTGCTTGCGTGAGCAACGGTACCCCGGTAGTGCCGAGCTCGTAGGCGAAAGGAGCGAGATTGTCAGGCCGGCGCGCCGCCGACGAGAAGAAATAGTCTTCCAGCGCTTTGCTGTTTTTGCCTACGACGTTGAGACCGAACACGCCCTGACGCTCGATCAGACCGTGGCTGAAGTGACGCTGATCGACGGCGGCCATGAGCAACGGTGGGTCCCCCGAGACCTGCGTGACCCAGGAGGAGGACATGCCGTGGTGTTGGTCGCCTGTGCTCACAGTGAGCACATAAATGCCGGTCGTCAACGTGCTCAACGCCTCTGCCAGTTGTGGATCCATAACGCATCCTCCTCAGTGTGAGCGTGGCGTGCTTTCCCTCGCCCTGCCTCCTCCGAACGAGGGTGTTTGGGGCAGGCTACTCCCATGGGGGGAGGGGGAGCTTGAAGTTGAGGGCTCCTCCGCAATCGGGATGCGGGCCTCCTGAGGGGTCAGAGTTTCCCGTAGTCCTATCCCCATGAGCGCGACGAGAGCTGTGCACCCGGCAATCGTCGCGAACGCCAGCCCAAAACCGAGGTGCCCTGCAACCCAGCCAACGGCGATGGGGCCGAGGAGCAGGCCGACATCTCCGGCCATACGGTAAATCCCCATCACCAGTCCTGCTGACTCTTTAGGGGTGATATCAGCAATAATAGCCGCCGGTGCCGGGCCTAGATAGCCGATCACGATACCGAAGGCAATGCTGACGCCGATTAAAGGGACGAGTCCGGTCGCCCAGGGAAACAGGAGCACGACTCCCACCGTGGCCCACAGAGTCGGCAGGGTGACGCGTCGGCGCCCTATCCGATCGAGGAGGCGACCTGCGTGCCACAGAACGCAGAAGTTGGCCAGAGAGCACAACGATTGTATCAGCCCGATCCCGGTTTCGCTGAGCCCAAGGGTGGCCTGGGTGAACAGAGGCATGAGGTTGAGCGTCAGACCTGAGCGAATGGCGAAGATCAGCAGTGTCAGGACACACACGAACAAGAAGGTAGGGTTGCAAAAGAGTGCGGCCAGTAGTGCGGGCTGGGAGGTATGGGAGAGAACCTGGGAGTGAGGAGCTGGAGATGCAGCGGGGAATTCACCGATCCAGCGCAGGCACATCGCGGTGACAGCGAGGGACAGGACCGCCATGACCCAGAACGGAGCGTGCAGGCTGCGGAACACATGGGCAGCACCTCCGCCAATGGTAGGGCCGAGCGAGACACCGAGCAGGAGCATACTCTGGTAAAAGCTCATCGCCTGTCCCATGCGCTGCGGGTCTACCGTCCGTGCCAGGAAGGCCATTGCCGTAATGACAAACAGAGCCGAACCGACACCGCCGATGAGGCGGTACCACAAGAGCACGAGAAAACTGTCCGCGTAGGCCGAGAGCACGGCCGACAGGGTGACGATCGCTGCCCCCCCGCTGGCGATGAGACGCGGGCGCAGACGATCGACCAAGGCCCCACCGATGCAGTCGAATGGAATGCGGCCGATGGCAAACGCCGAGACTAGGGCTCCGGCGCCGGCGTACGATACACCCAGCTCCTGGGCCAAGAGCGGTAACACCGGCGAGATGACGCTCGACCCCATCATGATGACCAGAGTCATCAGCGAGATGGTCAAGACGTGAGGATGCAGGTCAGCCGTCAAGCGGCGCAACGGTCGCATCGTAGTCCAGAGACAGGGGCGGTTATCCAGCAACAGGAGGACTGAGGTGTGGCCCAGTGAGCACCCGGGCTACATCTCTGTCGCAAGCGGGAGTATGTCCAAAAACCTTCGCCCAGACCGCTGCCGTTTCCATGCACAGGTAGAGTGGCACCTGAGGAGCTGCCTCCTGTATCCAGCCTCTGATCGTGCGGTACATATGAACCCGTAACGCCTGGAACGTGCGCCACTTGCCGTCGATACACGGCACCTGTTCGCCTGACAACACCCGCGTGTGCGGGAAACGGCGACGGATAGTCGTGCGCAGTGCGGGGGTGAGGCGCAGACTGCCAAGGCTGATCCATGCGATACGCCGCAGCTCGACCGCTGCCAGCATGCGGGCGACGGTCTCGCGGTAACCTGCTTCCCAGTCCGGGTACTCGATCAGCGGGTCGAGATGAAAGCCCACCTTGTACCCGGCTGCCTGGACACGTCGAGCAGCTTCTAGGCGGGCGGCAAAGGGAGCGGTCCGGTGCTCTTCGCTGTCGACGATATCGGGTGGGGTGAGAGACCACGAGACAACGACGCGGTCTTTCGGGTCGAGATAGAGCAGTTCGTCGACACAGTCGCTTTTCGTCTTCAGCTCCAGCAGGACGTTCGGGCGCGCCGCAAAGAAGGGGACAAGATTCCGCGAAAAACCCAAAAGGGGATCGAGCGCTAAGCTGTCGGAGAGTTCTCCGGTCCCGACGCGAAAGTGGCGCTGGGGGTGACGGTCCACCACCGCCGCCACCGCAGCGAGCACCTCCTCGACGTTCGTACAGACCTTCAGGGTCGGGTTGTTGGCAAGGTATTCCTGCAGGAAGCAATAGCTGCAATCCATCGGACAGTTGGAGATGAGGCTGATGACGAGGTAATTGCAGCAGACCAGTCCTGGTGTTCCCGCTGGACAATAGTGCAGGGCTGGAGCGCGTTGGCGGGTAAACAGCAAGCGACGCTTGCCCGCCGCGAACGGGTCACCCTCAGAGGACAGCTTGGTATGGCGTTCCCATTCCCGTTCGACGATACGCACGGGGACGTCGGGGAGCTGGGCGAGCGCTCGGCGGACAACCGCGGCGTTTTCTTCCCCCTGCTCGATGAGAATTTCGTGTGGTCGGTACGGTTCCATTGTGCGTGTGGTCCATTCCTTCAGGCTTGGTCTAAGAGGTCGAACACCTTCTGCATCCTCCCGTCCTCGATCCGCTGGTGCAGTCGTGTCAGGCAGTCGGCCAGTTCACGCACGTTGCGTGCGGTGAGGGTCACGGTGATGGCATCGCCTTCGAGAGCAGGAGGAAATGATATACGCACCTGCCTGCCCAGGTCCAGCGCCTTGACGGCTGCCCGTAAGTCGGCTTCCAGACGAGAGAGACGCGGGTAGCGGATCTTGCGCAGCGCCTCTTTCACCCCTTTGAGCTTTTCGCTGCGTGCGGTGTGGGCGGTGAGCGGCTGCTGGATCGCGGGGGCGGTGAGGAGGTCTGCCACCCGACAGCGGTCGCGCACGGCGATCTCCTCCAGCCAGTCGAGGAAGTCGCGCAGATGGTTCTCGTTGAGCTGGAGCTCGCGAGCAAGGACTAAGAGCGCCGCTTTGTCCTCTTCCGGCCATGCCTGCCAGCGGGCTAGGGTAGGAGGGCTCAGACGTCTCTCGCGGGCATAGGCAGCAACTCGCTCAGAGAGGGCACAGGGGATGTCAGGCTGAGTCATAGCTGGTGCAGGATGGCGGAGATATCCGCGCGCGTGCTCGTGTTGTGTTCTCTATACGCCGCTATCAGGGCAAGGTAAGGAGTGGCATCTTTGCCCCGCCGCCGTGCTCCTTGTGCAAGAATCGTACATTTGGTGCGCAACATCTCCTCTGTCAATTGTCGCTGGGCCGGAGAAAGGATACCAGAGTCCAAGAGCTTACAGAGTGCGACCACGCGGAAGCGATCCATTCCCCAAAAGCGCCGCGACAGTTGATCGGCGTGTCCTCCCCGTTTGATCACCAGGGGGATGTCGATCAGGTACACTGGCAGTCTGGCGGCAATGCGCAGCCACAGATCGTAGTCTTCACAGGCAGGAAGGCGTTCGTCGAACCCGCCGACCTCTTCGAACAGCTCGCGCCGCAGCATAACCGCCGAAGGACTCACCAGGCACCGTGCGAGACTGGGGGCAAAGATGTCCCCGCTCGGTTTGCGGTGTTTGCGCTGTGGATTGACACGCACGCCGTGGCGGAGCCACAGCTCTTCGGTTTGGCAAATCTGCACCTCGGGCTGAGCCGTGACGAAAGCGATTTGCTTTTCTAGCTTGCGCGGCTGCCAGAGATCGTCGGAGTCCAAAAATGCTACCCATTCGCCCGTGCTCAGGGTCACACCGTGATTGCGGGCGGCAGAGACGCCACGATGCGGCTGCCAGACATAGCGCACCCCCGCGAACTCGTGTACGACCGCAGCGGTCTCATCGTGCGAGCCGTCGTCTACCACGATGAGCTCGAAGTCCTGATACGTCTGTGCACAGACCGAAGCCAATGCCTCGCGCAACAGCTCACAGCGGTTGTAGGTGGGGATAATGACGGAGACCTTAGGCATGGCGCATCTGAGATCCTGTGGTCGGGAATGCCAAGGCGAGGAGGGCACGCCACAGCTCGGTCTTGCCGGTCCCGGCTTGGGCAGAGAAGCAAAAGAGAGGATATCCCTGTAACTGCGTCGCTAACTCCTGACGCCGGCGTTCGAGTTGGCTGCGCGTGAGTTTATCACACTTCGTCGCCACGACCAGGAAAGGACGGTGGTGATAGGTGAGGAAGCGAAACAGAGTTTCTTCCTCGGCTTCTGGGCCGCGGCGGATATCGATGATCACGACCACTCCCCGCAGATGGCGGGAGTGAATGAGGTAGTGTTCGACCAGCTTTTGCCAGTGTGCCCGCTCTTCTTTGGACACTTGGGCGTACCCATAGCCGGGTAAGTCGACAAAGGTCAGAGTGTGGTTAATCACGAAGAAATGCAGTTGCCGGGTGCGGCCAGGGGTGGCGCTCGTGCGTGCCACCTTCCGCTCCAAGAGGCGGTTGATGAGAGAGGATTTGCCGACGTTCGAGCGCCCGGCAAAGGCGATCTCCGGGTGACGGAGGTGCGGATATACGCCGGGCTGGGTGGCAGCGCCAGCAAACTCGACAGAGGTAATTTTCATCGCCTCACTGATCTGTGTAGTGGCCGTATTGGGCTTATCCCGCTTTCCTGCCTCGTGCAAGGCCGCTTTTGTGGGAGCGGGTCCCTGAGGCGTAGACTGGGGAGAGGGTGAGACTACGCGCGAGAAGCGTGCCCGGCCCTCGCGGGGGAGGGGCTAGCGAGAGTTTCTCGAGCGAGATATTGAGCGAGCAGTCGCCGGTCCAGCTCAGGATGCAAGATGATTCGCTGGCACCCAGGGGGCACGAGTCGGACGACTCGGCCTCAGTTCTGTCGCAGGGAGGAAAGCACATGAACCAATTCCTCGGTGTGTTACTGACCGCGCTGGCGGTGCTCTTGGCGGCGGTGGTCTCCGGCGTGCGTCTGAAGCCCTATATGGATGCGGGGGAAACGTATACTCCCCCGACGTTTGCCCTCTATCCTGCCCTCCTTGCCGCAGCCATAGCGATTCCGCTTGGCTGGGCGCTGCGCAAATGGCGGGGGAAGAAGGAGATTGATATCGGTCCTATTACCTTCTCGGACAGGCAACCGTTTATCGTTCTCTGGTGTCTCCTGTATGTCGCGATTGCGATCCTGTTCTTCCCCTACCAGGGGCGTTCCTCCTGGTCTCCTCCGCCCTCGCCTCCAGGCCGACACACCCCTGCCGCGCCTGCACCGGTGGTCGATCGGTCTCTCCCCTTGTCTGGTCAAAACGTTCCTGGGTATGTTGGAAAAAACATCGATGGCTCTGAGGGAGATCTGCTGTGAGTGTCGAGAGTGAGAGAAGAAGACGGCTGCTTGCCCTCGCGGGCGAGCTGGCGGATGATTTTGCCACGCGGGCGGCTGAGCACGACCGGAACAATACCTTCCCGTTTGAAAATATTGCGCGCATGAAGGAGACGGGCTACACCGCTTTAGTGATCCCCGAGGCCTACGGGGGGCTGGGAGCGGATCTCCTCGATTTTTGCCTCTGTCAGGAACGCTTAGCCCAAGGATGCGCAGCAACTGCCCTCGCGATCAATATGCACCTCTTTGGGTTGGGCTCGATGGTCGAGCGGGGCGACATGACCCGGCCGCAGGCACGTCGGTTTTTGGAGGCTGTGGGCCAGGGACGCCAGATTATTGGCGGAGGCATTACCGAGCCCGAAACGGGGGGCAATTGGGGATTCTTTGCCACGCGTGCGATCAAGGAAGGGGATTCGTACCTCGTTAACGGCCGCAAAGTGTTTACCAGCCTCGCGCCTGTGATCGACCTCTTTATGGTGATGGCCACCGTAGAGGATCCGGATGCTGGCTTTCTGAGCGGGACCTTGCTGATCCCGAGGGGGACGCCAGGGCTGGAAGTCGTCGAAACCTGGGACACGATGGGCATGCGGGCAACGGCGAGCCACGATCTGATCATGACCGACTGCCGTGTGCCGCTCGACCATGCGATCCGATTGCGCACGATTGGAGAGATTTTACCCGAAGATATCAGCTTATTTGCATGGTTCTCGTTGAGCATTGCGTCCGTATACACGGGAATCGCCATTGCAGCGCTCAATTTCGCCAAAGCCTTTGCGAGCCGACACCAACCCCTTCCACTCCCGCGACCGATCAAATATCTCCCTGGCGTGCAGTTTACCATTGCCGAGGCGGAGACGCTGTTGGCGGCGACGCGCGCCTACACCCTGGAGACGGCCAAAGCCTGGGTACAGGGGGAAGAGTTTGTGGGAGAGGACGGTCTCAGACGCGTGTGTATGCCCAAATATTTCGCCACCAACAACGCCATTCGCATCGTCGATCTCGCCATGGAAGTAGTCGGTGCGGTGGGCATTTTCAAGAAGCATCCGCTCGAGCGGTATTACCGTGACGTGCGCGCCGGCACCAATCACCCCTTCTCTAATGCGCGCATGCGGGAGCTGATCGGCAAAAACGTGCTGGGAATCAAGCTGTTGGAGATGCCGAGGTGGTAGCAGTTGCCTCGCTCGACACTCCGTTCGGACCGTTGTTGCTCGCTGCGAGCGAGCGTGGACTGTGTCGTCTGGCCCTTCCCCCAGCTACGGAACACCTGCGTTTCCACCAGTGGGTACAGCGGCGTCGCCTGGATCTCGGAGGAGAAGCCTTCCTGGCGCTGGCCGTGAGAGAAGTGCAGGAATACTTGGCTGGGGACCGCCGTCACTTCACCGTGCCTCTCGAGATAGAGGGAGGAGAGTTTTTTCGGCGTGTGTGGCAGGCGTTACTGGGTATTCCCTATGGGCAGACAAGGACCTACGCCGCTGTGGCGACCGCAGCTGGCCGGCCCCGTGCGGCCCGAGCCGTAGGCGCGGCATGCGCACGCAACCCAATCCCGCTCATCATTCCTTGTCATCGGGTGGTCGGACAGAACGAGGCGCTAACCGGTTTTGCTGGCGGCCTCGCCATGAAAGAGGCATTGCTGAAGCTAGAAGGGGCGAGGTGAGCGCGCGGTGATGGATGCTCGTCCACAAGAGCCGTTCTCTGCGCTGCTGGGCTTACAGATTGAGGCAATACGCCCGGACTTCTGCCGCATGCGTTTACCCTTTCGTCCCGAGTTGCGCACTGCCGGTGAGGTGGTCCATGGGGGAGCGATCGCGACGCTGATCGACACCGCAGCAGTGGTGGCGGTGTGGTCGAATGTCGACCCGGCAGCGACGCGCGGAGCCACGGCCAGTCTCACCGTCAATTACCTCGCGGCCGCGCAGCGTATCGATTTAGTTGCCGAAGCGCGCGTCATTCGCCGTGGGCGCAGCGTCGTCTTTGTCGATATCGATGTCTTTTCTCTTGCTGGTGACCGGATTGCCAAGGGGGTGGTGACGTACAAGTTGGGATACGGGAGCACCTAGGTGTGTGGCTGATAGCCGCCTGAGCGCGCGACCAGACGCTGGAGAGCTTTCTTACGCTGGGTCGCTCAGCTATGGTCGTCGGAGCAGCATGATAATAGTTGCCGCCTAGAGAGGAACACCGTGCGCCGACCTCTGATCGCTTTGCTGACGGACTTCGGGACGCGGGATGCGTTTGTCGGGATTATGAAAGGGGTGATCCTCGGCATTCATCCCGCCGTTGATATCGTTGACCTGTCGCACGAGATTCCGCCGCAGGATATCTTCGCCGGGGCGCTCGTCTTGCGCAGTGCCGTGCCTTTCTTTCCTGCCGGTACCATTTACGTTGCGGTAGTCGATCCTGGAGTGGGCAGTGAGCGGCGGGCGCTCTTGCTGGAGACTCAGCGAGGGTTCTTCATCGGTCCAGACAATGGGCTCTTGAGCCTCGCCGCACCGCCGGAAGCGACGAGACGGATTATCCACTTGGTCAACTCGGCATATTTCTTAACGCCGTGCAGTCGGACGTTCCATGGCCGTGATGTGTTTGCGCCGGCGGCAGCCCATCTGTCGCGCGGGGTAGCGGTCAGTCAGTTTGGTCCTGCCATCCCCCACATGGAGCGTATCCTCCTCCCTCCTGTCGAGCGGCGGGACCAGGAGGTGGTGGGCGAGGTCATATATATTGACCGTTTCGGGAACTTGGTGACGAATATCGACGAAGCAGCTTTGCGCCCCTTTTCAAAGGAACGGCTTTTCATTAGCATGGGGCCGATGCGTATCTCTGGAATGGTGGATACCTATGCGGCCGTAGCAGTCGGCTCACCGGCAGCGCTGATCAATAGCTGGGGAATGTTGGAAATCGCGCTCCGGAACGGTTCCGCGGCTCAGCAATTCGGGATCACCGTGGGGTGCGAGGTTCGCGTGACCAGTTAAGAGAGTGCGCTCTATGTCGTTGCCCTTGCCTCGAACCTTCCCACGCGACGGGGGACCATTGAACGGGTACTCCCCCTGGTTACAGCACGAGACCCTGCGGCGACGCAAGAAAGTTCCTCTGCTCCATATTATCTTGTTTCTTGTTACCCTGGTCACAACCTGTATGGCTGGAGCCTTCCAGCAGGGGGCGAACCCCTTTGCCGATCCCTTCGCCCTCGTCCACGGGCTGCCCTTTGCGGTGACCTTGATGTCCATTTTACTGTTTCATGAGATGGGGCATTATGTGGTAGCGCGCTGGCACGGGGTGCGTGCGAGTCTCCCCTACTTCATTCCGGGACCGCCGTTTTTCGTCGGGACCTTTGGGGCCTTCATCCGCATGCAGTCGCCTCCGGCCAATCGGCGTGCCCTGTTCGACGTCGGTGCAGCGGGCCCGTGGGCTGGAGTTGCCCTTGCCATTCCGGCGGTCGTCATCGGCTTGTCTCTCTCCGAGGTCCGCCCGCTGACTCCGCTAGAGGGAGGGGTCATCCTCGGTGACTCGATGCTGTTTTCGCTGCTCACCCGTTTGGTGCTCGGCGTGTCTGCCGATGAAGTGAGCGTCATTCTTCACCCCGTTGCTCTTGCCGGTTGGTTTGGCCTCTTTGTCACGTTCCTCAACCTGCTGCCGGTCGGACAGCTCGACGGTGGTCATATCACCTACTCGTTGTTTGGCCGGACCCACCGCTGGATCTCCCGTGTGGCACTCTTGGGGATCGTGCTTTTGGGATTTCACGGGTGGCAGGGATGGTTTGTCTGGGCCGTGCTCTTGTTTGTCCTTGGGGTCGATCATCCACCGACGTTAGACTTGTTCCCGTCTTTGGATCTCCGGCGCAAGTTCTACGGCTGGTGTACAGTGGCGCTCTTTGTCCTCACGTTCATTCCCGTCCCGATTACGATCACCGAACGGCCGACTGGGGAGACTATCCCTGTGTCCTACCGCCTTGGGCATTCCTCGCCACCGGTGCCGCTGTCTTTTGTGTATCGACCGTGAACACCCGTCTCTCGTGGGATCAGTATTTCATGACGATTACCCGGCAAGTGGCCGAGCGGTCGACCTGTCTCCGGGCGAAGGTAGGGGCAGTGATCGTGCGGGACAAAAATATCTTGGCCACTGGCTACAACGGTGCCCCTGCCGGCTTGCCCCATTGTACGGACGTGGGTTGTCTGGTGTACCAATCGAAAACCCCGAGCGGGGAAATCGAGGAAAATTGTTACCGTACGATTCATGCCGAGATGAACGCCATTGCGCAAGCTGCAAAAAACGGGGTCAGTATTCGCGACGCCGATATCTACGTGACTCACACTCCCTGCATTCATTGCTTGAAGGTGTTGATCAACACCGGGATCAAGCGGATTTTCTACGAGAAGGAATATAAACTGCACACCCTGCAGGAGTTGTTGCGAGCTGCAGACGTTGTTCTACACCAGGTGGTGGTAGAACCCCGGTAGACAAGGTGGTGCCACCAGTCTGTATGGCGGCTGAGAGGTGCTGCAGCTGCCTGTGGACAGACCCTAGTCAGGCGAAGAGACGGGAGAAGGGGGTGACTGCTGGGCCGCTGGGGCGGCTCTTTCCGCTCGCTCATAGGCAGGAAACTGATAGACGGCAGCGAGCAGGATCACGGTCAGCACCAATACGACGATCAAGAGATCGAGCAGACTAAAACCGATCCGCTCGTGCGCGTTGCGCGCGGGCGGACGTGCAGGTTCCACACGGGGAAGAGAAGGGGTCGCCATTGCTCCTTTCCTTTGCAGTTCAATAGATCGGGGCCTCTCCAGCCGGACGCCGTTTCCAGCGCTTGTGGATCCAGAGCCAGTGATCGGGGTATTGCTCGACCATGTGCTGAAGTACGGCAGTGAACTTTGCCGTCGTTGCCCGCAGGTCTTCCGCTTGGTTGCCGGTGCGCACAGGCTCGACTGGAGGAAGGATAACGATCCGGTGACGCCAGCTCCTCTGTTCTCGCACGAGAAAAGCGGGAATAACCGGCACTCCGGAGGCGAGCGCAAGCCCCGCCAGCCCGCTCGAGGTCGAGGCCAGGCGCGAGAAAAAGGGGACAAAGACCCCCATACGGCCAGACGCATTCTGATCGATCGCCGCCACAACCAGCGCTTTTTGCCGTATCGCCCGTATGACTTCAAGACCGGCGGTGGTCTTGTGAATCACTTTGTTTCCACAGCGCTCTCGTTCGCGGACAATCACGTCGTCGATCAGGGGGTTGCGCAGACGCCGGTGGATGATCTGCACCGGGAAGCCGTAGCAGGCATGCGCGTGGGCCAGGAGTTCCCAGTTGCCAAAGTGGCCGGTGAGAATCAGTGCGCCCGTGCGCTGGCATTGCCGAATTAAATCTTGCCAATACGCCGGATCGGCGAACCGGACCCGTTCGCCGATGTTTTCCTGGGTGAGGGCGTGCATGTGGCAGAATTCGGCGAGCAAGCGACCTAGGTTGCGCCAGCTCTCCTTTAGAATAGCGCGGCGCTCGGCGGCACTTTTCTCGGGAAAGGCCAGCGCCAGGTTGAGCAAGCCCACGCGGCGGTGGGGACGGTCGCACTGGTAGAGCATCCAGCCAACCATCTCTCCGATCCGGAAGGCGAGCCGAAAAGGGAGCCGACGGAAGAAGGCGAAAAACAGAACAAAGAGGGCGTACTCGACACGCGCGACAAGCGGATGTTTCCCACGCGCCGGGCGGATCACCTTTTTCCGCCGCAGCGGTGCAGAGACGGGGGAGGAGGGCTGAGGAAGAGGATCAGCAGAGACCGGTGTGTCTTCACAGCTCACACTTCGTGTTCCTCTCTCTGGGGGGCGGGGTATTCGGGCGCGACGGGATCGTCGGAAAAGGAAAAGCCGAACGCTTCGCGTTCCTTGGCAATGAGGTCGGCAACCACCTGCTGGTCAATGGCACGATAGCGTTCCAACGTCGCAGCCGCTTTGTCCAGACCACCATTGGCTGCCGCAAACTCTTTGAGCTTGTTTTTGATCCACCCGATGTGCCACTTCTCGTCCTTTGTGACCTCGTGCAGGATCTCACGAGTTGCGGGGTCGACGTCTGGCCGCCGCGCATGTTCGCAGTAGCGGCGCTGGGCTCGCTCCTCTACAACCACGGTGAGGGCAAACAGATCGACCAGATTTTTGGGAATGCCGATTTGCTGACCGATGCGCGTTTGGTAGCCGTCGACGATGCGGATGGGCGTTGCCCCGAGGTCGGCAATTCTTTTCGTCCACAGCCAGGCGTGGCGCGTTTCGTCCGCGAGATGTTTTGCGAGCTTGACTTGCGTTTCACTATCATCGATACGCATGATGAGCTTGAGCAGTAAGGTGGCACCTCGCAGTTCTGCGTCGCGATAGTAGCTGTAGAGATGAATCATCCGTGGATCTACTGCCATCGCACCGACCCTCCACCAAAAGTAGATGCACGGATATCCCTCCCGAAGGGGCTACATCCGTCCATCTCGGTTAAGTTCTCCACCGTATAAAGGAAGCGGCAGAGAAAAGCAACGACCCGGACCGAGAGTTAAGTTGTGGCAAATACGTGGTTTTTTGATGTTCAGCCGTCCCTCCTCCGTCGCGTTTGACTCTCTCTCCGGGAGAGACTATGAGCATGGGAGCAGGAAGAGAACTCAGCCGTAGGGACAGGGGTCGTCTAGAGAAGCGCAAACGAGGGTGTGTCGATTGAGCCAGCGGGTCAGAGCTGTCAGTCGGGCTGTAATAGCCCTCCGTGTCTCGTCTGTTGTGGCGCTCTGTCTATGCACGAGCCTGCTAGGGTGTGACCAACCCAGCGAAACCGTGCTGATTGGGCAACCAGATGGTCCCTACCGCCTCACCTTGAGCGTCTCTCCTCCTCGTCCCCGTGCCGGGCAGGAGGCATTCTTAGTGTATAGGCTTACGGATTCGAGGACCGATCAGCCGGTGCGTGATCTGCAAATCTTGCACGAGCGCGTGTTGCATACCTTCATCGTCAGCAGCGACTTTGCCACCTTCGCCCACATGCACCATGAAGACTTCTTCCCGTTGACTCCTCACGATCTGGCCACTGCGACGTTTCGTTATCCCTACGTCTTCCCACAGGCAGGGGAGTATTTAATCGCCGGTGAATTCACCCGTAAAGACCGGAGCTGGACCAAGCAGTTCCGGGTACGGGTGGAGGGAGAACCACCTGCGGGCCGGCTGGAGGCGAATCTCCGGCGGCAGCAGATCGTCGGGACGTACACCGTCTCGCTGGCGCTCTCTCCTGATCCTCCTGTCGCAGGCCATGAGGTGGAGTTGGTGATCCGCCTGACACGGGATGGGGCGCCGGTTACCAACCTCGAGCCGTATCTTGGGACAGAAGTCCACATGGCAACGTGGCGCCTCGATGGGGAACACTTTGGCCACCAACATACCTATACGCCGGAGATGGCGGCGATGATGGTCATGATGCGTAACCATGCCAGCGATCCGGACCATATGGCGGCGATGATGGTGCGGCTCATGCGTACGCCGGCCCGCCAGGTGTATGTCGGACCTGAGCTCCCCGTGCATCATGTGTTTCCAGCGCCCGGCACTTATGTGCTCTTCTTCGAGTGTGCGCCTGGAGGAGTGCCGCTGGTGACCAGTTTTATGGTCGAAGTCGTCCCATACGAGGAAGGCAGGGACACAACCGTGCAGTCTATTGTCACTCCTGGTGTGGCTCCTCCTGGGGGCGAGTCATGAGTCTGTGGAGGGGGATGTGGCTGCTCATGGTGGTGGTGTGGTCCCCTGGGGTGACCTCTGCTGGACATGGGTTTCTCACCGCGTTCGGCAACATCGAATGGCTTCCCGACCCCGGGTACACTCCAGACAGCCCCTGGTACCCACTCGATACCTGGCAGGAAGCAGGACAGTTGCTGCTGGCGCCTCGGCCCGAGGAAAAGATCCGCCTGTGTGTGACTTTCGCGCGCGAGAAGCTTGCCGAGTTGGAGGCGATGGTGAGTGCACACAACTCAAACGCAGCAGCGCACGCCGTGTCTCGCTATCGCGCGTACCTCGAACAGGCCGGGCAGCTCCTCGGCGACGATTTGGTAGACAGAGAGTCGTCCGCCGCATTCGTCGCCAACGCCCTGCTCGAGCAACAATACATCTTGTCTCTTATCTATGAAGACCTGCCTGTTGGCGTGCGCGCAGGGGTGCTGCGTGTTCTTGCCGTCGCGCAGGAACACTATACGCAGGTTGCTGCGCTCTTGTCGGCAGGGAAAAAAGGGGCGCTCTTCTTTAAGGAGGAAGAGGTCCGGTGGTCGGTACAGATGGCCATGCGTGTGGATGACAACAAGCCGGAGATTGCTGAGGAGACTCTACCATGAAGCAACCCCGTGCTCCTGTGGAACCCGTTGACGCGGGTGATGACTCCCAGGTTCCCTTTCCCGAACCGGTCGCGTTGCCACTCGAAGACGTGATCGATTTGCACGCGTTTCGACCGCAGGAGATACGTAGTGTGGTCGAAGAATATCTGCAGGCTTGCCGTGCCGCGGGCTTCTCTACCGTGCGGCTGATCCACGGCAAAGGAAAAGGAGTCCAACGGGAGAGCATCCGGGCACTGTTGGCACGGCTTCCCTACGTGCGGGCGTTTTACGACGCCCCGCCTGACGCGGGAGGGTGGGGGGCGACGGTGGTGGTGCTGACGGAGTGACCGTCGGGAGCTCGCAGAGTCCCCTCGAACCGCCGGAGGCGGCAGGACAGTTTTTCTCTTGCATTGCCCCTTGCCGAAAGGGTAAATAGAAGAGGCAGCGCAGAAAGGAGGGGCCTCATGCAAACAGCCGATGCTTTTGTCCAGGACTTGCGCGCGTACATCGCCAAGGAGGACGAAAAACCGCTTTTAGGCCCGAGTTTCTACCGCGCCGTGCTCGACGGCACCTTGACCCGTGAGCAGCTCAAGCGGTGGGCGGTGAATCTGTTCTATGTGACCGGTCAGCACATCCGCGCTTTTGGCGGTATTTTTCTCAACACTGGTTTGGGTCCACTCGACCAGAAGATCCGTCGCCATATCGTGGAAAATCTCATCGACGAAGAAACTACCATGGGCCGTGGCGACGACGCCCATTGGATGTTATCGATGCGTCTGGCGAAGGCTCTAGGGGCGACCGACGAAGAGCTGATGCATCCAGTCGTGGCCAAAGAGGCGGTCGACTACGTGGAGTGGGTGCTCGAGCTGGGGCGGCGAGAATACGGGCTGGTGACGCTTGCCGCCATGTCGCTTGGTGGCGAGACGCGCAGCGATCACTCCATGAGAGGGTTTGTGCGCGCGCTGCGCGAAAAGTATGGTTTGAGCCGCGAAGACCTGGAGTTTTTCTACGCCCACATGGGTGAAGCCGAGGCGCATGGGGAGCCGGTGTTTGCCATGGTGCGCGAGTATGCGACCACGGAGGAGCGCCAGCAGAAGATTCGCGACAGTATCCGCACGTGGTGCGAGAAATTCAGCGCCGCTCAGGAAGGAGGGTATCGTGTTGCGCTCGGAATCGAACAAGGGGTACAGGTCCATTTAGCCTGACTCGTTAGCGCTTTGGAGCCCACAACGAAACAGGAGGGGTAACCGATGTACGACATGCTCATTGAGAATGCACGCATTTGTGATGGCACTGGCCGCCCGAGTTACATTGGCAGCGTGGCGGTAAAAGACGGTATGATCGTCGCCGTGGGCAAGAGCAACGGCGAGGCTGCTCAGCGGAAGATCGACGCCGACGGTCTGGTGTTGGCACCGGGGTTTATCGATCCGCATACCCATTATGACGCACAAGTTGCCTGGGATCCGTTGATCACCTGCTCGTCGTGGCACGGGATCACGACGGTCGTCATGGGCAACTGTGGGGTCGGAGTAGCGCCCGTGCGTCCACACCTCCGGGATGTTGTGATGTGGGATCTGGTCAATGTCGAAGCGATCCCCTTTGAAGTCATGCAGCGCGGCATCGACTGGCAGTGGGAGACGCATGCGCAATATCTCGACGCCTTGCAGCGGCGTGGCTTAGGGATCAATATCGCCTCGCTCGCGGCGCTGACTCCCCTCCGTCATTATGTCATGGGGGAGGACTCGTTCGAACGCGCGGCGAACGAGGGCGAAATTGCCACCATGCAACACCTGCTGCGCGAGGCGATGCGGGCAGGGGCTTTTGGCTTGACCACGACGATTCTCAATAACCATATTGGGTACCAGGGGCGGCCGCTTGCCTGCCGCAATGCGAGCCGGGCAGAGTTTGCTGCGCTCTGCCAGGTCCTGCGGGAGGAAGGGAGAGGCACGATCGAGATTGCGCTGACGGGCACCTCCCCGGGCACGGTGACAGACGAAGAATATGACCTGTTGGAATTCTTGGTGCGTCAGAGTCAACGGCCTGTCACCTTTTTGGCCCTCTTTAACCGACCGGGAAAGCCCGATTCCTATCTGGGGGCGGTAGAAAAAGTCAAGCCGATTCTGGGATGGGATAAAGCGGTGCCCCAGGTCACCTGCCGACCGTTGCGCATCCAGTTCAATATGCGCAATCCCTTCATTTTCGCCGTCTTCTCGACCTGGCACCCGGTGTTCAACAAGAGTGTCGAAGAACAGATCAAAATCTACGCCGATCCCGGGTTCCGCCAGGCGTTCCGCGAGGAGATGGACCGGCGGCGCATCTTCGGCGGCCAGTGGGGGCGGATGACGGTCATCGACGCAAAAACCCCAGCAGTACAGGCGTATGTGGCCAGCAAGAAGACTATCGCCCAAATTGCCCGTGACCAAGGCAAGGATCCCATCGATACCTTCCTCGATCTCGCGATTGCGGACAACCTCGAGTTGCTCTTCGACTTACAGGCGCTCAATTTTGAGCCTGAGGGGGTGAAGAACCTTATCACTGACCCGCGTTTTCTGATCGGTCTGTCGGACGGTGGTGCGCATGTCGATATGCTGTGTGACGCTGGGTATGCGACCTATCTCCTCGGCCGGTGGGTGCGCCAGGAGCAGGTGCTCACCTTAGAAGAAGGGGTGCGCAAGTTGACCTCGGTCCCAGCAGATTTCTTCGGCATCCCCAAACGTGGCCGCATCGCACCCGGGCTGGTGGCCGATCTGACGCTCTTCGATCCGGAGACAGTGGATGCGAAAGATCCCGAGTATGTGTGGGATCTGCCTGGTGGCGGCAAACGGTTCGTCGCCAAAGCCCAAGGCATCAAGATGACAATCGTCTCTGGCCAGATCCTCTACAAAGACGGTGAGTACCAAGGCGGTCTGCCTGGCAAGGTGTTGCGCAGCTACGATGCCTGAAGGGCTCTGGGTAGAGTGAGTGGGGCAGGCGAGCCCCCTCCCTGCCCCACTCTAAAAACCCTGGCCGCTCGCCTCGGCCGTCCATCCGCAGCAACAGTGGCGTCCGGAGCGAGGATCAATCTGGCCGCGTATATCGTTCGACGCGATCCCTTCCCTGCTGTTTTGCTGCGTACAGCGCTTTGTCTGCCTCTTCGATCAGCTCGCGGAGACTTTGGGGATGCGCTCTCACGAGGGCGGTAACCCCGAAGCTCATGGTGACGCGTACCGAACCGGAAGGGTGAGGGAAG